>CAVOCO010000255.1:0-3165 GCA_963694215.1 Phycisphaerae bacterium | reverse complement strand
GTGAATGCGATCGGTTTCGTCAACCATCCGAATCTCGAATGCTGCAGTGCCATCGAATGTCGAGAGTCCAATGGTGTCAAATGATCGTGCGCGGGCTGGCAGGGTGAGCGCCAGTTCAAACCAGTTGGAGCGGCGGCGCCGAGATTCGATGGTGGAGAGACTGATTTGTTGCACCGTATTGGTGTTGCCAAGCGTCAGTGATTCCCAGCCAATCAATCCGTCAGTGCCGAAGTTGCTGTGCCCAAGATTGGGAAAGGTCATGTCAAAGACACATCGACCTCCGTCTGCGACCGCCCAGCTGAACTGTCCTGACTCATCTGATCCCGGAAGATCAATTTGGCCACTTGCGGACATCGACTGCACATCTCGGATTGCCGCTTCACCGCCGACTGCGCGGATGAATCGCTGCAACAAGACCGTGCCTTCCGGCACGGCGGCAGACTGAATGCGTCCAGGCACAGCACTAAGTGGGGTGGCCAATGTGATCGCGGCAAGGATGGAGAGAGGGATGAGCATCGGTTTGCGGGCATCATAGGGCCATGTGGCCTTCAGAACTCTTAATCCGCCCATCCGGATATACGGTTGTATGGTTTACTGAGCTGCGCTATGCTACATCTCATGCCACACACTCTCCTACAAGTTACATCACAAAGGCCGTTGGTTCTTGATGGTGCCATGGGTTCTACGCTGCAAGATATTGACCTTGACGTTGATCGCGATTACCTCGGCCACGAGAACTGCGTCGATTTGTTGGTCCGTTCTCGGCCTGAGCTCATTCAGTCTATTCACGAGTCATATCTCGCTGTGGGTGCTGACGCGATTGAAACGGATACATTTGGAGCAAATCCGCTTGTGCTCTCAGAGTTTGATCCCGAACTCGCGAGTTGGACAGTTGACCTGAACCGAGAAGCCGCTGAAATAGCACGCGCGGCATGTGATGCGCATGCTTCACCAGATCATCCACGATTCGTGTTTGGATCGATGGGGCCAGGCACGCGGCTGATATCACTTGGACAAGTGGATTGGGCGACGATGCTTGCCTCGTATGCTGACCAGGCAAGGGGCTTGCTTGCAGGTGGCGTTGACGCCTTCCTGATAGAGACAGCTCAGGATTTGCTTCAGGTCAAGTGTGCTGTGAATAGTTGCCTTTTGGCACTCGAGGAGTCAGGTCGATCGCCTCAAGACATACCGATCTTTGCCAGCCTTACCATTGAGGCAACAGGCACCATGTTGCTTGGAACCGACATTGCCGCAGCTGCCACAGTTTTGAAGGCATATCCCATCGCCGGGCTTGGCCTGAACTGCGCGACTGGGCCGCGGGAGATGGTGCCCCATATTGAATATCTCTGTGCCCACTGGGACCGACTAGTTTCGTGCGTGCCCAATGCCGGTCTTCCGGTGCTTATCAAAGGACGCGCCGAGTTTCCACTGGGCCCTGATCCACTCAGCGAGTCGGTGTCAGATCTTGTTGGGCGACTTGGGGTCGACATCATTGGGGGATGTTGCGGCACCGGGCCAGAACACATTGAGCGATTGGTATCAATGGCTCGTGACACGACGCGGGCGGAGCGGAAGATTGTTCAGGCACCGGCTGCGTGCTCAAGTCTGTACACGCCAATGTCCTACCGACAAGAGCGGTCGTTCTTTATTGTTGGTGAACGAATGAATTCTTCTGGGAGCCGCAAGTTTAAGGAGTTACTCGAGAAAGAAGACTTTGACGAGATGATTTCCCTCGCTCGCCAACAGGTGCGTGAAGGTGCGAATTGCCTCGATATTAATGTGGACTATGCTGGACGTGATAATGCCGCAGATATGGCGCGTGTTGTGTCGGAGACGGCGCGTCAAGTTGATGCGCCGATCATGATCGACTCCACCCAGCTAGAAACGATTGAAGCTGGCCTCCGCCGTGCGGGTGGGAAGTGCGTCATCAACTCGGCAAACTTCGAAGACGGCATTGAGAAATTTGACGCGTTGTGCACGCTTGCAAAAACCTTCTCGGCGGCCTTGGTGATTGGCACAATTGATGAAGACCCAGAAGAAGCGATGGCGCGCACTGCTGAACGGAAGTTTGACATTGCTCGCAGGGCGATTGGAAGAGCCACTGAAGTACATGGTCTTGCCGTTGAAGACATATTTATTGACCCGCTCGTGCTACCGGTTTCGACGGGAATGGATGGGGACCGGCGCAGTTCACTCGAACTTATCAAGGGCGTTCGCATGATCAGTGACGCCTGGCCTGAGGTGCAGATCACATGCGGTCTTTCTAACTGCTCATTTGGCTTGAAACCCGCAGCGAGACAAGTTCTCAATTCGGTTCTCTTATGGGAGTTGATGGACGCCGGGCTGACGAGCGCCATCATGCATGCATCCAAGATTCAGCCCATGAATCGAATCGATCCAAGCAAGAAGCAAGCAGCGATTGATGTTCTTCATGATCGGCGAGCTTTGACGCGTGGCGGCACCGGATTGCCAGCCGATGTGTCGGATGAGTCGCACGATCCGCTGCAGCACTTTATTGGTCTCTTTACAGATGCGGATGCCGCCGTTGCCAAAGCCAACATTGCTGAGCGTTCGCTCGAGGAGCATCTGCAATCACATATTGTCGACGGTGAGAAGCGTGATCTTGAGTTGCATCTCGAAACTGCACTCGAGACATATTCGCCGCTTGAGATTATTAACGACCATCTCCTGGCCGGCATGAAGACGGTTGGCGAGCTCTTTGGCTCGGGACAAATGCAGCTGCCCTTTGTTCTGCAATCTGCAGAGGTCATGAAGAAAGCTGTTGGATACCTCGAAGCCAAGATGGACCGAGCCGAGGGGTCCACAAAGGGACACCTGGTTTTGGCTACTGTAAAGGGCGATGTCCATGACATTGGCAAGAACCTCGTTGACATCATTCTGACGAACAATGGTTGGACTGTTGAAAATATCGGCATCAAGCGAACCATTGATGAGATCGTGGACGCATGGCGCAGAACGGGCGCCGATGCAATTGGGATGTCTGGTCTGCTTGTCAAGAGCGTCATGGTGATGGCAGATAATCTTAAAGCTCTAAATGAGTTGAAGATTGATGTCCCAGTGCTGCTTGGCGGCGCAGCGCTCTCGCGGCATTACTGCGAGTCACATCTTCGCGAGGTCTACAACGGGCCGGTGTATTACGGAAAG
>CAVOCO010000254.1:0-3178 GCA_963694215.1 Phycisphaerae bacterium | reverse complement strand
CGCGGCACGCTACCTCAATTTCACTGCCCCGATGGGTACACATTGGGGGGTTGTCGTTGTATACATCAAGCGACCACTTGAGCGGCCAATCGGCAAGCGCTGAATCGACGGCTGCCCGAATCTCTTCGAGAAGTACAGCAGCATCCTGATCGGGCAGAACACGAAGGCCACAGTCGACAGAAGCTTCATCTGGAATAACATTCCACGCTGATCCAGATCGCACACGTACGGCCGCCAATACCGGGCTTGGCACGCGGGCGAACGCGGGTGATTCATCGCTTCGCATGTCTTCAAGCCGCGCACGTTGTTGATCAATCGCGCCCAGTACGCGACGAAGACCCTCAATCGCATTAACGCCGGCCTCGGGCGTTCCGGTATGCCCAGTCGCGCCCTTGATTGCAATCGTGAATTTCAAGTGGCCTTTATGCAGACGCACCACACGCAGTGAAGTCGGTTCACCCACCACGCAAGCCTGAGGCAAGGGAGGCAGCGACTCGGCCTGATCAACAAGCATGCCCGCACCAATGGAGCCAAGTTCTTCATCGCTCGTCAGCACCAAAGCCAATGGCCGCCGCAGTTCGCGCGCTTCAGTCAGCAGATTTGTCCCCATCGCGACAAAGCCTGTCATGTCGCAGCTCCCGCGGCCATACCAACGCTCATCCCGCTCGGTCAATGTGAATGGATCACTGCTCCAGCCCTCACCGACTGGAACCGTGTCGATATGGCCCGACAAGGTCAACCCGCCTGGTTCACCTGCTGGGCCGGCAATGGCAATGAGATTATCGCGTCCCTCGCCTGCCCCGGGCAGCCGGTAGACAGCGCAGCCAGCGCCAGTCAGCAGTTCGCCCACGACATCAAGCGCTGGATTACACGGGCCCCCGCTGGTCTTATCAATAGCCATAAGGCGAGCGAGCAGGTCACGATCGGCGGCGGTTCCATCCTGCGGGCTGGTCATACAGTGCAGGATACCGGCCACGATGTAGCATGCTCCGTCACACAGAGAGGAACCATGCCATATGGCTACACGCCCCGCCGGAATCACGCCTTCAGACCTTGAACGCATCATTGTGCCAAGCCAGCCACAGGTGTCGCCAGATGGCAGCACCGTGCTCTTCGTACGCAAGCAGGCTGGGCCGAAGAACTCCATGCCCACCAATCTCTGGACCGTCCCGGCCTCCGGCGGCGAACCAAAGATGATGACCAGTGGTGACAAGGACGGACACGGCCGCTGGTCCCCAGATGGAACACGCATTGCTTTTATCTCTGGACGGCAAGAAGGAAGCGCGCAGATCCGTCTAATCGATGCACACGGCGGCGAGTCACGCAACCTGACAAATCTCCCCGAAGGATCTATCTCTGGATTCAAATGGTCGCCCGACGGCGCTTCTATCGCGTTCACCTGGCGGGTTGCTGATGAAGAGTGGGTAGCCGATGCGAAGAAGGCCCGCGAAGAATCGGGCGGCAGCACACCGCCCAAAGTCATTACGTCGGCGTGGTACAAACTTGATGGCGATGGATACTTCTTGCAGCGGCGATTCGTGCTCATGATTGTTGACGTCGCCACAGGCAAGACGCGAACGATTTGGGACAAGGACGGCCTCGGATTCTTTTCGTGGGACTGGTCACCTGACTCACGCACCATCGCAGTCGCGACAGTGTGTGGAAAGCGAGCGGAGTACAACTCCGAGAAGAAACAAATCAGGCTCATCACCGTCAAGACTGGTAAAAACGTGCATCTTGACTGGCTACCCAACGGACCCAAAGACACCATCGCTTGGTCACCCGATGGAAAGTGGCTGGCCTATTCTGGCCGCGAAGGAACCGACGGAACATACTCGACCGAGAACCTCGAACTCTGGGTCTGCGACCCGAAGAAGAAGGGGTCAGCACGAAGTCTCTCTGCCACAACAGACTTCTGCCTCATGGCAGCCACGCTTGGCGATACCGCTGACGTGTCATTTTCGGCATCGCTTCGATGGTCTCCAGACAGCAAGGCCATGTATGTGCGTATCGGAACCGAGGGTGCTCAGCAGGTGTACCGCTTTGCTCGTCGCGGCGGTACCCCAACACCGCTGACCTCGGGACGGGCGATTCACGACCCAGGTAATCTCTCGGCAGATGGCCGCGTGCTGCCAATGATGATTGACACGCCCACGACACCACCTGAGGTGTATGTCATGGATCCAACTTCGAACGAGAAGCCACGTCGCCTGACAAATTTCAATGGCGCGTTATTGAAACAGCGGCATATCGCCAAACCCAAAGCACACTGGGTAAAGACGCCAGACGGCACCAAAGTGCAAGTCTGGATGCTCACGCCGCCAACCACAAAAAACCCGCGTCGCCGACCAACTGTACTGCAAATTCACGGCGGACCTCACGCGCAGTACGGCTACTCTTTCTTTCATGAATTTCAGTGCCAGGCGGCGCAAGGTATGGTCGTCGTGTATTCCAATCCACGTGGCTCAAAGGGCTACGGCCGTGATCACTGCAATGCTATTCGCGGCACATGGGGCACAGCTGACTGGATTGATGTGCGAGCTGTCATCGACTGGATGCGTACGCGGCCTGAAGTGGATACCGCACGGATGGCCATCATGGGCGGTTCGTACGGTGGCTTCATGACCAACTGGGCCATGGGACAGACAAATGAGTTTGCCTGCGCCATTACCGACCGGTGCGTGTCCAACATGGTCAGCATGGCAGGCAATAGTGACTTCCCCGACAAGCCTGGTAGCTATTTTTCAGGCAACCCGTGGGACCAACCCGAGGGACTTTGGGCCTGTAGCCCAATTCAGTTCGCCAACAACTGGAAGACCCCGACGCTTGTTATTCATTCTGAAGGCGATCTGCGGTGCAATGTTGAGCAGGCCGAGCAAGTGTGGTCGGCTCTGCAGTACAAGAACATCCCCTCGCGATTCGTCCGGTATCCGCAATCGACCAGCCATGGCTTTAGTCGCTGCGGCCCGACAGACCTGCGTATGCATCGCCTTCATGAGATTCTTGGTTGGCTCGATCAATACATTGGCAATGGAAAGAAGAAACGATGAGCATTGAGCTCAGTAAAATATTTGGCCGCGATCGCGAGATTCTAATCGGCATGGTGCATGTCGCAGCTCTGCCGGGCACACCTGCAAGTAAGCTGGATCCACAAGCAATCGTCCACCACGCTGTCAAC
>CAVOCO010000253.1:0-3181 GCA_963694215.1 Phycisphaerae bacterium | reverse complement strand
CGGCCTGCCATTGCGCAGATCTGGGCGCGGGCGATGATTAAAGACCTCAGCGATCGTATGACCTGGTCGACCGATGACGGACAGCTCGCTAGGCGTATCGAGGAGACCGCGTTGGCCTATCACTTGGTCTCGGAGTTTACGAGCTTTGTTGCAGTTGACTCGAGTCGTGCCACCGATGGCGATCACGGAACGACCGTGCACGTGCCGGTTCCTGTGCCATCTGGTGTGCAGTACGACACGACTATTGGTAGCACGCCGCTGTTGCCAAGTGGCCCATGCCTAGCTGACCCGCAGCAGAACAGGCTCGGGGGCTGATTCAGCTTTGCTGTGTAGTCGGCTTGCGCGATGCAGTTCCGCCGCCAGACCCAAGGTCATACAACACGGCGAGCACAATGACGATGATGCCGCCGTTGCTGCCTGCTCCACCCTCAAATGTGACAGCCCACGCGAATGCGAGGGTCGTCATTGGCAGGAAGATCAACCCGAGCAGTGGGATGAACCATGTCTCATAGGCATTGGTGATGAATGCCGGGTTCAAGAGCCACGTCAACACAAGGATCACGCGGGGAAAGAGTAGGGCGAGTAAGGCGACAAGGCAGCATGGCATAGCAGTCCCTTTCTATCAGTCCCAGCGAAACACGCCCTTCTTCCACGCGTAGACATAGGCAACAACCGACATCAAGAGGAAGAAGATGATCCGGCCAAGAAAGAGGCCGGACTCTGGGCTACCAGGTTCAAGCTGGGCAAAGTCGACCGCCCAGGGGTAGAGAAAAATGATTTCTACGTCAAAGACAAGGAAGGTCATCGCCAGAATGTAGAACCGGATGTTGAACCGGCGGCGTGCTGTGCCGATCGGAGTCATGCCTGATTCGTAGGTACTCATCTTGTCCTTGCCGGACCGTTTGGGCCCGAGCAGATGAGACGCCAGGATATTGACTACCCCGAATCCGATTGCCATCAGGATGAGGATGGCCACGGGGATGTACATCGGGAGTTGGGCAGCGAGGTGCATGAGTGGGGAGTGTAACTTACGTTTGGGGAGGGGTGTGGGGGCAAGAGTGAGAGCAAGGTCAAGAAGTGGGGGCTCGGGGAGCGCAGTAGAACAGTTGGTCTGTAGGCTCCGGCCAGATCTGCTCTGTGTCTTGGCTTGCCTCCAAAAAACCCCCGAGCCGACGGTGGGGGCCGGCTCGGGGGGAGGGAAGAGAGGAAGGCGTCAAGCGTTGCCGCTAGGCCTTCCTTGGTGCCAAGGTGTTCATGGTGTTGCGATGGTGAGTCGCGCGACCACTCTGGGTGGGTGAAGACGATGCCGGGCGTCCTGCCCCGCGGACAAATCCATTGTCCGCTGGATCGATTGACATCCTGTCTAACGATCCGAAAGTGAAAAACGGTTGCGTCCTGCTCCCTGTCCCCACCTGAAGCATCTCACCCCCTTGGCAAGGATGAGATGCCGAAAGAGTCCTTCTCAGGACATCAGCTGCAACCCATCGAAGCGCCACAGTTCATGCATCGGTAGCACGTCCCGTTTCGGACTGTGATGGTGCCACACTCGCTGCATGATGGGGCATCGCCCATGAGTGCGGCGGCGGCTTGGTTCAATTCCGCAGTAGTTGCGACCGTGATTTCGCGGCTCATTGTCGTGACCGATGCGGCGGGCATCATGTCCGGGGTGGTGTGGCGTGGCGCATCTGTGCCCGAGCGTAATGTCGGTTCGGTGTTGGCCGGGCCACGTCCGGAGAGCGGTTGGCTCGCATCTGTTCGTTCGGTCGACGTCCTGTCGTCCCTGCATGAGGCATCCTCCTTGAGTGCTGTTGTTGCGGCGGGTCTAGCTGGCGCGTTTGCTTCTCGGTATCCCTCGACGAACTCCATTCCCATCCAACGGAAGATGTAGTCCACGAGGCTCTTGGCAAATGGGATGTCGGCATTTGTGGTCATGCCTTGTGGTTCGAATCGCTGGTGGGCGAACTTTGTAACCAGGCTCTTGATGGGCACGCCATACTGCAGGGCGACACTAATGGCAGTTCCGAGGCTGTCCATGAGACCGCCAATGGTCGAGCCTTCCTTCGACATTGTGATGAACAGCTCGCCCGGTGCGCCGTCCTTATACATGCCCACGGTGAGGTAGCCCTCATGTCCGGCCACATTGAAGTGATGGGTAATGCTGCGTCGCGTGTCGGCAAGTCGGCGTCGCATGGGCCGTTCAATAATACGCTCGACCACGCGTTCAACGTAGTCAACGCGGGCCACGCTTGAAGCAGCCTCGGCTGCATTGACGACTTCGACGGCAATCTCTTCTTGAGCAAGATTGATATCGATGTCGTCTTCTTCGTCGTCTTCAAGCACAGACTCGGTGATCGTCGAGTTCAGCGGCTGACTCAATTTGCAGCCGTCTCGATACAAGGCGTTGGCCTTCAGTCCTGCTTCCCAGCTCATGCGATAGCAGCGTGCAATGTCCTCGTGTGTTGCTTCGTTGGGCAGGTTGATGGTCTTTGAGATGGCACCTGAGATGAAAGGTTGGGCTGCGGCCATCATGTAGATGTGACCGTCTGCTGCAATGAAACGCTTGCCCAGTGGTCCGCATCGATTGGCACAGTCAAAGACGGGAAGGTGTTCGTCTCGCAGGTAGGGAGCGCCTTCGATGGTCTGCGTGCCACACACCAATCGATTGAGCGTGTTGATCTGGGCGGGCGTCAGGCCGATCGCGGCGAGGCCGTCGAAGTTGCCGCGTTCGCGGAGTGTGTCAACGTCCGTGGCGCTGCATCGTTCAAGGACATGCGCAGGCATATTCCATGCGTTGAATGCGAAGCTCAGATCAAACACTGTTGGCAGGAGGCCCATGACAGTGCCGAGGTCGTCGGCTGTGTAGCCTTGGTTGAGCAGGTAGTCACGAAGTGTTTCTTGGTCGCCCGCAATAGTGCCTTCGTCGTCTGGCATAGGGACATCAAGGTCTAGTGTGCCCATGACCCACCGAAGGATTTCGCCGGACTGGTCTTCGGTGTAGCCGAGTGAAAGCAGAGCCGGGCGAATTGATTGGTTGGCGATCTTGAAGTACCCACCGCCCGCAAGCTTCTTGAATTTCGTCAGCGCGAAGTCAGGCTCAACGCCCGTCGTGTCGCAGTCCATCAGCAACCCGATAGTGCCTGTTGGCGCAATGACCGTGACCTGCGCATTGCGGAAGCCGTGC
>CAVOCO010000252.1:0-3203 GCA_963694215.1 Phycisphaerae bacterium | reverse complement strand
GGAGCACGAAGAAGACTTTGAGAGCTTCTTTGGCCCGCTCTGGTACGCGTTTGATCACAAGGAATGTCGGTTTATCGTGCTGTTCACGGACGAGGGCGATCCCAAGACCGGCAAGCGCACGTTCTCGAAGCCCGAGTCGCAAGTCATGAGTAGCGATCAGAAGTCATGGCTCAAGTCAGTTCTTGATTCGTCCGCCGACATGCGTCATGTTTTTGTGTTCTGTCATCACCCGCGGTGGCGCGGCGGCCGGTACGGAAACGACTGGCAGCATGTGCACGACATGCTTGTTGAGGCTGGAAATGTCACTGCAGTCATGGCAGGGCACGTGCACAACTTGCAACATGATGGGCGTATTGATGGAATTGAATATCTCACCCTGGCTACCGTCGGTGGTGGAATCAAGGGCGATAGCGCCGCCGAAGGCTTCCTTCATCATGTGAATCTTGTCATGGTCCGCGATGATGGCATTGCAATGGCGACGGTGCCGGTTGGCGCGGTAATTGATCCCCGCGAGATGACGCCTGAGCACATGGCTGGCGTTGAGGCATTGATACAGTCGGGCCCTGCTCCATCAAACACAGTGTCGGTTGGTGCTGATGGAGTTGTATCAGCAGAGGTGCCCGTTCGTTTGGTGAATCCGATGGATGTACCCGTCACGTGGACGTTGGTTGCGCGTAGTGATGATCAAAGGTGGCATATCCGCCCCGACCATCTCCATGAGAAACTTGCGCCGGGCGAGTTTTTGGATATTCCATTTGAACTTCACCACCCGGGCCCACTTGATGCTGACTGGAGTATTCCATCCGTATCAGCGAGTGTGACGTTCAGGGACGCTGCTGGCAGTTGGGAAATCCCAGGTCTTGATCGACCATTTTCGATCGTGGCAACGGCATTGCCCGCACCAGCTGGAGAGGGCGTACTTCGCACTGGCGGCGGTACGGACGGTGTTGTGATTCCTTCCGAGGATGTACCCCTTGGTGATGGCCCGTTGACACTGGAAGCATGGATCAAGCCAGAGGACCTCGACGGGCGGCGCGGCGTGGTGACCAAGACGGAGGGGTCTGAGTATGGCTTGTTTGCTTCAGATTGGACGCCATCGTTCCATGTATTCATTGATGGCGATTATCGCACCGCCAATGCGACATCCACACTTACGCCAAATCAGTGGCATCATCTTGCCGGCGTATATGACGGCAATGAAGTGCGGCTGTATGTCGACGGAAAACGCGTCGCAAGCGAGACGGCTTCGGGCTCGCGAAAGCAGAATGATCTGCCGCTCGTGGTTGGTGGAGATGTTGATCGGGGGGGGAAGCCAAACTCTGGCACTCATGGGCTGCTTGATGAAGTGCGGTTGTCATCGATAGCGCGGTATGCCGGGGATTCAATGACTCCATCACATCGACACACTGAAGATGCGGACACGCTGCTCTTGCTCCGATTCGATGGCATAGCAGGTCCGTTCATTCGTGACGATTCACCGGGCAACGCGCATGGCATACTGAGTGGGTCAGCAAAGGTCGATGAGTCGGTCACTCGAGAGTGATGAACCCTGTGTCGGAATCGACACTGACGAGGCTGCTCATGTCCCCAGACTGAACAATGAGATCTTGGTTCTCAGCTCCAGGTATTTCAAGGCCTCCGAGCGGATCAAAGACAATGACGCGGCCAGATGGGGCGATCGTTACGCCCAAGCTCATCAATGCGCGGCCTTCGCCGCACCGCACTGCAAGGGTTCGGCCTGCATGAAGTTGATCGTAGCTGTCGACAATGGCAACCATTGGTGCATCTGCGTCGACGATTCGCCACCCTTTGCCATCGGCGTCGACAGCGAGTGCAATACGTTGGTCAGGTCGCGACAGGGCGAGCGTCTGCGCATGTTCAAGATCTGATGAGAGCAACCGCGCCGTGGCCGTTGTCATGATCTCATCTTGATTGAGAAAGAGTGGCAATACAAGCGTGCTGGTAATCGCCAGTATCACCACGGCGATCATCAATTCAAGGATTGTCATGCCACGCTTCATCATGGCGTGAATAGTCCCCGCGCTTCGGCTGAGGCAATGGCTGCTTGTTCCCATCGCGTGACATCTCCACCACAACGCGTCATTGTTGAATCGACGGGGAATGGACGATGCATCCACCAGCCATCAACCGGGGCGGTCACGTTGGTGTCGCGGGGTCGGTCAAGGAGATCGCTCAACCGAGTGAGCATGTCTTCGCACCCAGTTGGATCAAGTCCGCCTTGATGGAGATTCATGAGATCCATGCGACTCACTACTTGGGTAAGCGACTTGAGTCCACGTCCGCGAGTGGATTGATGATCGAAGTACAGACGAGCGCCGCGTTGAATAGTGACATCGACGCCGGCGATCCGACCTAGAATTGTGGCACGATCGAGTTCAATGTCTGCGCTGGCGGCTTCGAGCACAGCTTGCACCATGCTGCGATTGGAGATGGACCATTGGGCATGGGCGGCGGTGGCCGCTGAGACAATGCGAATGCGTTGAGGATCAATCCAGTCAATGTGCTGGGCTTTCCAGATGCCCCACCATGGCGGGTTGCTCTGGGGACCACCAATGACGGCGCGATCGATATCCATGTTGCCACCAACAACAATGGTCAGCGTAGCGGTATCAGAGAGTTCAATGACGCTGCCAGGTTCCATTGTAAAGTCGCCCGCAATGAACAAAGTGGTTTCATCATCGACATGTAAGAATGAATTTTGGCTGAGGTAAAAATCGCCTTCGGCGTCGAATTGCCCGCTCACGTACATTGGTTCATACGGGTCAAGTACGGTACCGGGGGCATCATTGTGTTGCTGACTTTCGTCGTCGTTGTCTGGGAGTTCTCGGCGCACTGGCAGTTGGGGAAGTTCAATGATGTCGAGTCCAAGGGGGCCCAATACGGTTGGCAGGGCTACTGAATTGACGTCTTGGTGTGATCCCCATGGTGTCGTGTCGCTGATATGAAGTGCAAGGTCACCACTTTCGAGGTCACGTTTGGCTCGACCTGAGAATGACGTTTCGCCAAGCGATGCAAGCACGCGGTCGCCACGACCTGATGCGGTCCACGACCTGATACGGGTGGCACCAGATATCGAGATGTTTCCACTTCCGAAGACGGCATAGCCAGATATGTCGGCCATGGAGTCTTCATCGAACGGGTGAATGGTCGCAAGTGCAGTTGCTGTTTGCACCATTGAGCTG
>CAVOCO010000251.1:0-3205 GCA_963694215.1 Phycisphaerae bacterium | reverse complement strand
GAGCAACTTGGGTCACTGAAGGGGCAGGACGTTGGCAAAATTATCGCTGCGGCACTACTCGTCGTGGGATGTGTTCTTGCGACGCTCGCCGTGACAACCAACTGGCGGGGTGCCAAGATCGCTCAAATTTATATCTCCGACAACATCCTTGGCGATGAGGGCTTGGTTCCCAATGCCGACAAGATCGCTGAGATTGATGCCGAACTCAATACGCAGGCCCAGCAGCCTCACGGCGGCGGAGGTGATTCGTGATTGCAAAGCGGACCATTCCACTCTTCATCGCTGCGCTCGTCGGCATCTTGATGATCGCAACCTACTTCATCCCGTATACGGAGCAGTGGGGAGCCGAGGCGATGGAAATGTTCATCGTGCTTGCCGCAGCTTCCATGGTGCTCGGTGCTGGCAACTTGTTGCTGATGAACTGCTCTAAGATTTCCAATCGCCAACCGGGCTGGGGCTTTGCTGGCATCACGCTTGCGGCATTCTTTGCAACGCTCATTATTGGCTTTTTCAAGATCGGCGCCATGCCGACGATGACATCGCCAGGGAATGCATGGGCCGCGCCGGTTGTACAAGAAGGCTCGCCATTTTGGTGGATCTACAAGTTTGGACTCGTTCCGCTCACGGCCACGATGTTCGCGATGCTTGCCTTCTACATCGCCTCCGCGGCGTTCCGTGCGTTCCGTGCAAAGAACCTCGAGGCAACCCTGCTGCTGGGCACTGCATTTGTTGTGCTGCTTGGCCAGGTCTACGCAGGCGTGTGGATGACAAGTTTCTTGCCAACAGTTGAGTCGTACGTCATGGGCTTCCCGGACGCGAGTCGTGAGTTTGTGCTGGCCGTTGGCTTGCAAATCAAGACGGGCGTGCCGCTCTCTGAAATTGTGGTCAACGGCATTGCGTACGCAGACATGACGGGCGACCATCCTGCTCTTGCATTGGAAACCAGCAACTACATCGGTGGCTGGTGGTACCAGTTGCTCAATGGATTACGTCTAGAGAACCTCACGCAGGTCATTCTCAACGTACCCCAGAAGGCAGGCAACCGGGCCATCATGATTGGCATCGCGCTTGGCATCGTGTCCACTTCACTTAAGGTCATCCTTGGCGTTGACCGTTCATACCTCGGATCGGCGGACTGACCCATGTTGAACTTTCTCCGCAATCTCGATCGCCGTTTGATCTTCCTCATTATGGGGCTCGCAGTAGCGATTCCGGTTTTGCTTCGCTTCCAGCCTCCTTCTGAGGTGACGATGATGGACCAGAACGTCTTCAACGCTGTTGAAGATCTTCCGGATGGATCACGGGTGCTCTTGTCATTTGACTTTGATCCTGGGTCGCAAGGTGAGTTGCTACCAATGGCGATGTCATTCACGCGCCATCTTGCCGAGAAGAAGCACAAGATCTACTTCATGTGCTTGTGGCCACTTGGTGAGCCCTTTATTGAAGACGCCATGAAGCTGCTGCAGGAGGAGTATCCACACCTCAAGTACGGCACCGACTACATGTCCTTTGGCTACAAGCCAGGCGGTGAAGCCGTTATCAAGAACATCGTGGTTGACTGGAAGAACTTGTTCATCACAGACTCGCGTAAGCAAGACCTTGATGAGGTGCCAATGACGGCAAAGATCAAGTCTGCCAAGTCGATGGATCTGCTGATTAGCATCAGTGCTGGTGACCCGGGTACGAAGCAGTGGATTCAATACGCTGCGACACCGGCAGACCTGCCGATGGTTTCGGGATGCACCGGCGTGCAAGCCCCGCTCTTTTATCCGTACATTCCTGATCCACTCAGTGGTCTGCTTGCAGCCATTAAGGGCGCAGCGGGGTATGAAATGCTGATGGCTGAGGTCTATCCACAACTCAATACTCCTGAGTTCATCAAGAGTCGATTCTCATCGACGGCAGCTCAGCAACGAATGGGACCGCAGTTCGTGGCGCATTTGTTGATGGTCGTCCTGATTCTGCTGGGCAACATCATCTTCTTTATTGATCGCAGTCGAGGGAACGCCTGATGAGCCAACATGACACAACACACGTTCCCGGAACCAGTGGCCGCGGTTTGATGGGCTGGATTGTCGGCCTTGCAATCATTGCTGCTGGCATGGTGGTGGCTGGATTTACCCTTGACGCTGGTCAGGTGTGGGTCGTTCCTGAGACGCAATCTTATGTAGCGACGAGTGATACCACTGATGGGCCAACAGATTGGGTCGAGAGCGCTAGTGAGGCCGGCCAGGCCGCTGAAGCGAATGGGACCGTAGTTGCGACTTCATCATGGGTGACCGTGACGCAGCTGCCTCCAGGCAGCAAGGATCGACCAGCCGGCGCTGTGCTGTCTTGGAATCGCACCATCGGTGTTTGGCTCGCTGCCATTTTGACGTTGTGCATCATGAGCTTCTTGATTGGCGACAACCCGTTCTATAAGACTGCGGAAGCCCTGGTTGTGGGTGCATCAGCTGGGTACTGGATGGTGTACTCGTTCTATACCGGCATTGTCGACAAGTTGCTCGTCAACCTGTGGCCCGGATTGGTTCGTGGCTGGACTACGCCCGGCCTTGCAGATGACTACCAGTGGCAGTGGATTTACATTATTCCGCTGATTCTCTCGGTGATGTTGGTCTGCCGTCTACTTCCAAGCGGCGGCTGGATTGCGCGTTGGCCACTGGCGTTTATTATTGGTGCGACGGCTGGGTTCCGACTCTTGGCTCACCTTGAGTCTGACTTCCTGCTGCAGATCAAGGGAACTATTACCTCGCTCTGGGCGGTCAACGGCGATGGCGAATTCCAATTTTGGGCATCTACCAGTGCTGTCGTGATACTGCTGAGTGTGCTGGCCTGTCTGGTCTACTTCTTCTTCTCGATGGAGCACAAGGGCATGGTTGGCAAGACGGCGCGGGCTGGCATTCTGGTCCTCATGGTGACGTTCGGCGCGGCTTTTGGCCTGACGGTCATGGGCCGGATTACGCTGCTGACCGAGCGTTTCGACTTCCTCTTCAAGGATTGGTTGCATATTCTTTAGGAAGAAGCAGAGACTCCCACATGCTGGTCGTCTATGCGGCTCAGGGGTGCTCATGCCCCCTTCACGGGGTTCCGCGTGAGTTCCACACACGTTGTGAGGCGAATCGGAGCCCGCTCTGACAGTGCGACGCTGCAAGCAAAGTTCGAGAAGTTGAACAGAAGATCGCGGCTAATGAGTTGATAAAAACAG
>CAVOCO010000250.1:0-3207 GCA_963694215.1 Phycisphaerae bacterium | reverse complement strand
CATGCCACGAGAACCGCTCGGCATCAAGAGGCTCTGAGACTACAACTGTGGCGTTTTCAGCAAGCTGAGTGTATTCGCCGTCACAATTACGAAGCTTCAGCCCGCGGCCCCAGTACAGACTCGGCGCTGGCACCCCTTCGGCGAAACGTGCGCACCATAGTCCGTCGCCCCCTGTTACGGCGATACTCATCAGGAACGGATCTGAAATCTGTGCTTCTTCTCTGAGTTCCAGAATGGTCCGAATCATGCCCGTAATTCCTGCAACTGGATCTTCACGCAATCCATGCGAAAGCGCCAGCGCAAAGAGTGACTCTGAATCGGTCTGCCCCTGGCGATCCCCGAACCATGGGTCAATAAGCTTCGACTCCAATCGCCGCTGAATCGCCTTGTACCCCCCCACATCTCCGTTGTGCTGAAACAGCCAGTTGCCCATCAGAAACGGATGTGTATTGGTGCGAGAGACAACGCCTTGAGTGACAGCGCGAACATGCGCCATGAAGAGTCCGCTTTGCGTGTGCCGTGCAATGCTCTTCACGTTCTCATCGTTCCAAGCCGCCCGCGTTTCGCGGTACTGACCTGGATCAGGATCATCCTTGAACCAACCCACACCAACCCCATCACCGTTGACCACCCATGAACTTTGCGTCGCGTGCTTCGACTGCGCGAGCAGTGAGTGTTCGGGGTCATGGAGCAACGTACTTAGTCGAATGTCAGGTCCGTGATAGGCAAGCCATCTACACATCGCAACGCTATTCCTTATCGCCGTAGTCAGACGGCCCAAGTTTTCGTGGTTTGACTGCCCGCGCAGGACTGCCGACGCATACCTGCCATGGCGGAAGATCTCTGAACACTTCTGATCGAGCGCCTACTACGGTGCCAGCACCAATTGTGGTGCCAGCTGCAACAAAGACATCAGCAGCCACCCAGGCGCGAGCGCCAATAACAATTGGTTTCGGCACGAGCGGAAAATCGACGTCCTCATGATCATGAGTCGCCCCGCAGAGATACGAGTACTGGCTGACCAGCGCGTGATCTCCAAGTTCAACGCCGCCAACGTTGTACACATCAACATCGTTGGCAATACAGGAGTAGGCCCCCATCTTGAGAAATGCAGGGCACCAAATGACCGCCTTGGGATACACCCGAGCGGTCCGATGAAGATCTGCGCCAAACACCCGAAGAAGTAGATTACGCCACCCATGCATGGGCCGGGGTGTCCAGCGAAACGCCAGCACGTACACCCACGCCCACGCAACGCGTGAGAGTTTGTTGCCTAATGAATGTGGGCTCGTAGCGCGAGCAGGTTTCTGTGTGAATTCACTCATGGCTGAAGACTACCGCAGACGATGCCCCGAGGCGCGAAGGCGGGTGAGATCTTCTCCTGTGGGCATATGGTGAAGTCGGTTGACTCATCTTCATTATTAGGCATGGTCTGATAGTCACCCGATTCGACCAAAGGAACGCACTTGATGATGGCCTCGACGCTGTAACACGTGTGTGTTGATCCAAGCCAATCATTGATGACATTGGGGGCAATCTTCCGGCACAGAAATTTCCCGAAGCTTCCATTGAAAGTTGCCAAAACCATATAACTTATAAAGGTCTATCGCCGTCCCAACGAGTCCACGCTTGCCTTGCGCAATCGACTGGATGTTTATCCCAGCGGTTGATTCGGCAAAGTCCCGCAGGTACTTGTCGAGCACCTTTGGGAGAAGGAATGGTTCGTTCTGAATAAAGACGTACTTTTTCATGACTTCTCTTCTAGCTCATCACAGAAGCTCTACCTCATCACAGAAGCGACCGCAAAGGGCAGCCTTGGAAAACTCTCTTCTGATGGTGTCCTGCGCTCGCTCGCCCATCTCCCGAAGCACATTAGGCGGCGTCGCTCTGATTTCTTCGAGCACACGCTTTAATGCTTCCACGTCACCGTGTGGGATATGCCATCCAATGTTGTTATCACGCACCACATCTGATGCGTGGCATGGATCGGGGGCAAGCAAGAGAATAGGCCGGCCTACTGCCATCGCACCATAGATCTTGCACGGGTGCACGATGCCAACCACATTGTCACCGACCGTGACAAGATGCACATCAGCCGCGCTCAATGAATACCGTAAGATCTCGAAGGGCTGGTACGGCAACGAGCGAACATTGGTCGACGACTGTGATTCGATAGCGTCGTTCACGAGTTGCTTCCCGACACCGCCACCAATGAACATGAACTCCATGCCAGTATCCCCTTGCAGCAATATTGCCGCATCGAGAACGGACTGAACCGGGGTTGAGAATCCGTGATTACCGCTGTACATCACAACGAATTTTTCTTCAGCAATGTGCTCGGTTCGCCACGGATTGTCTGCGTGCTCAATCATTTCTATGTGATCATCATGTGCCCACGGCGGAATGATGGCCGTCTTATCGGCAATGTCACATTTCATTTGCAGACGCTCAAGCATGAACCGGTCGAGCGCCACAATACGACGCGCGCGGCCAAGAATGCGACGATTCAACCAGTTCATGGTGCGAACGGGAACTGATCCATTTTTGACTTTTCCCAGCGCAATAATCTGGTCAGGATTGAGATCCATTACCCAGTAAATAATCGGCTTAAATCGCAGCAACGAAACAATGATCGCCGCAATCGGACACATTGGGGGCGATGTACTGACTACGATGCGGTCGAGCCGGCCGACAAACATTGCTCGAACGATCTGCTGCACCATCAACAGCACGCCGCCGAGAATACGAAGCGGAATGGACGTCTTGCCAAAGCTTGAAAACGGCAGGCGGCGAATCTCGACGCCATCACGCACTTCACGTGCGGGGAACACTTTCGTTGGATCGTCATACCCTCGACTCGCCGCATACACAATGACCCGGTTCCCGCGACGTGCAAGCTCCGCAGCCGCGTCGTGCATGTACTGCCCAACCGCCGCTGGATCAGGCACGTAGACCTGCGTCAAAATCAAGATGGTGCCACGTTTGGCTTCGGATGTGCTCATAGGTAATGGAACGTCTACTCGGGTCCTTGTGCTCGTTATTGGCCGGCCGCGACGTGGCGAACCGGGCCGATACACGATTGGCTGGGACTTCTTAAATCGGCCGTCCTAGACCTCGCACTGAGCCACAACTGGCAAAACGCACAGAATATCACCAAGAGCGACGCTCACCCAACCCCCAACCCCCTGCATCATCAACCCAGTTTCG
>CAVOCO010000249.1:0-3212 GCA_963694215.1 Phycisphaerae bacterium | reverse complement strand
CTTGCTTTGGTCTGGACTCGTGATGGGCGCCATCTGGGCCGATCACTCATGGGGCCGACCATGGGGGTGGGATCCGAAAGAAACCTTTGCCCTCAACACCTTCATCATCTTCGTGCTGCTCATCCATGTGCGAATGAAGGTCAAAGACAAAGCCCTCTGGACCGCCTGGCTCGCCCTGATCGGCGCTATCGTGATGATCTTCAATTGGATCATCATCAACTTCACGATCAGTGGCCTGCATTCATACGCCTGATTCAGGGCCATATATAAAGTGACTAGCGATTGAGCCAGGAGGGTGGGTAGACTGCGTGGCGATGATTGGACGACGATTTTTGGGGGCCGGGACTCACTTGCTGCACGCTTTGGCGGATGAGCTTGTGGTGCAATCCATCGGTGAAGAGCTTGACTTATCTGGGCACTTGGTGGTACTGCCGACGAGCCGGGCGCGATGGCGGCTTGAGTCGCTATTGCTTGATCGTGCAGCCGACGCTGGTATGCGACTTGTTCCGCCAGAGATGTTGACGCCGGGCAGCCTGCTTGATCGATTGATCGTGCCACAACGTTCGCTTGCGAGTGGGTTGGCAAGCGGGTTGGCATGGCTTGGGGCGGTGCATGCGCTCGATGCTAATACACGGCAGGACCTGCTCGGATACGACGATCTGCTCTCGGTTGCCGAGTCACACGCGCTTGCGCAGCGGCTCGACCGAGTGTGCCGCGAACTCTCCGCCATCCATCTTGATCCAAGCGATGTCGCAGACCGATGCGAAAGCATGGGCGTGATGGTTGATCGCGACCGGTGGTCGGTCATCACCACACTTCGGGCGGACATGTTGGAGCGGCTTGCATCCATGAATCTTGATGACCGTGATGATTCACATCGGCACGCGATCGACCACGGCAGTTTGCATCTTCATGGCGTCACCAATATCACACTCATTGCCGCCGAGATTCCAGATCGCATGCGGCGGGTTCTTGATCTTGCAGCGAATTCCGGAGTGTCCGTGACCAATATTGTGCACGGTGCTAAAGCGACTCTTGGTGCTGTTTTTCGAGAAGATGGAACGCTCGATATTGATTCGTGGCGGACGAGAGGCATCACGCTCAATACCAATGACATCACCATGGTGCCCGCAGTTGATGATCAGATCGCCGCAGCATTTGAGTACGCCGCTGATCTTGGAGAAGTAGTCGCCGATCAGATTCGATTCATCGTTCCTGATGAGTCACTATTACCTTCATTTGAAGCAGCAGCCATTTCCGAAGGTGTTCCACTCGAACACTTTGAGGGCCCACCCGTGAGCGAGAGTCGGGTCGGGCAACTGCTTGGCACGCTTGTTGATGTTACCGACCACCACACGGCATCCACACTTGCAGATTTGATTCGCCACCCAGATGTGACACGGTGGTTACAGGATCACGGGGCTTCGACACCGGTGACAACCTGGGACGAGATGTGGCGTACGCATGTCCCAGGATCAATTGACGATCTCGTTGTGGTCGCTGACCAAGACGCCGAGGTCGCGCTTTTGAAGCCCATCGTTGAATTGTATAAAACTCTTGAAACACCCAGACCAGCGTCCGATTGGGCTGTTGTGTTGATGGATATCTTGACCGATGTCTTTGACCACGGGGAACAAGACGTCATCCAAGACGCAGCGTTTGAATCACTACACACCGTTCTGACTGATCTCCACGAGTTACCTGCTGGTCTTGATGATATGCACGCGGTTGACGCCATTCGGCTCATTCAATCGCAACTTGCAGGATCTGCAACACCATCACACACACACACAGGTGGTATTGAGGTGCTTGGTTGGCTCGACGCGCATCTTGACGACGCGCCGCATCTTGTTCTGACTGGCCTCAATGAAGGCACGTTGCCCTCAGCGGCATCGGTTGATGCATGGCTTCCTGAGGCTAATCGCGCAGCGCTCGGTCTTGGGTGCCGAAGTCGCCGCGAAGCACGCGACGCATTCTTGTTTGAGGCCATTCTTCAGAGTGGCCGATCCACGCATCTTGTGTGTCCAAAGCGAGACAATAATGGCGAGCCACTTCCTCCAAGTAGTTTATTGCTACGAGTCAGTGGCCAACCACTTGCTGATCGCATCCTCGCCATGATGGCATCCAGCGCGACAGAATTCGCACCCACACTTGCCGGTCGACGTCCCATTTCCGACAAGGCGAGTTCATTCGATCCGAAGCCTATGCCAATGGGCACACCGCAGATTGCCTCGATGTCCGTCACAAGCTTCAAGAGGTTCATTAAAAACCCCTACACATTCCTCATCGAACGAGACAAACGCATTCGGTCTCAAGAGGTTTCCACCGCGCACGAACTCGATGCCATGGGATTTGGAAATCTTATTCACGCTGCCGTGGAGCAGTGGGGGAGAGAAGAGATGGAACGCGGCGTTCCTGAGACAAATCCAGACTCAGTAGTGAGAGATATGCACGCTGCTCTCGATCACTATGTGGCTGAGAACATTGGGGATCACCCACTCCCAGGCGTTGCGCTTCAGCTTGCGATGGCGAAGCATCGACTCTCTGCCCTTGGACCTGTGCAGGCAGTACGTGCGGTTGAAGGTTGGCGTATCCACAGCATCGAACAGTTCTACGGATTTGGCGATGATGCCGATGTGCGATCAAAGAAGTTCCCAGGTCGAGGCGGTCTATATCTCACAGGCAAGATTGACCGCGTTGATGTGCACGAGACCCACGGCTACCAAGCGCTCGACTACAAGTCTGGTCGCAAAGCCACAGGCGCAGATGGAGCACACCGCAAAGGTCGAGGCAAGGATAAGACGTGGCGTGATCTCCAACTTCCGCTCTACCGCGTACTCCTACGGGGAACAGGCATAGAAGTTCCAGCTGGTGGTCTCGGCTACATATTGGTTCCTCCAGATGCATCGCAGTGTCGAATTGATATCGCCGACAACTGGACCGAGACCATGCTTGAGGACGCAGAGAAGTACGCTGCTGAAATCGTCGAGACCATTACGTCTGGAAGAATTCTCAAGGCGGCAGAGGAGCAACTGGCATGACATCAGTTGGCACCCTCATCACCGCCAATGCTGGATGCGGAAAGACGTATGGCCTTGCGAACAGCGTCATTGGTTGGATGATCGAACACAAACGGCTGACTGGAGATGCGGGCGCGGCCGATATTCTTGCCGCGACCTTCACCCGGAAGGCCGCAGGTGAGATTCAAGACC
>CAVOCO010000248.1:0-3222 GCA_963694215.1 Phycisphaerae bacterium | reverse complement strand
CTGAATGGTCTTGGCCTTGGCTGGACTTTCGACGATGACAAGATTGTGTGCCATGTGCTGGGGGTACTCGTCTGAGGGCCGTTGGATGCGTAGCTAAAAAACTTCGTGGGGGGCGTTATGGTCCTCGACGCGGCTCTTGTCAAGCCGTGAATATTCGTTTTTCGTTGAGATATGTGCTTCTGCTGCCGTATTTGGCGGCGGAAAGAACCGTCGGTTACTCCATCGTAAGTGACTTGTAGGAAACAAGATAGGCATCTTGTTCGACAGGCTTAATCCAGGTCAAATTGGGCAAAATACGAAATCTTCTCAACCAGGTCCGCTGCTGCTTGCCAAGTCGCCTTGATCGAATTTTGATCTGTTCGATGGCTTGGTCACGCGAACATCGTCCAGACAGGTAGTCGATCAACTGGGCATATCCGACCCCTGCGGCGGCTTGTTCGCCCAGCATGGACCGTTCATGGAGGTCTCTCACTTCCTCCAGCAGGCCGGCTTCCATCATGCTGTTGACGCGGGCGTTGATACGAGGGTTGATGGCTTCGAGGGGCCAATCAAGGCCAAGAATCACGACATCCCGACGGCATGCGTCTGTCCATTGAACCTGCGCGGCCGAGAGCGGGGTGCCGGTGCTGCGGGCAAATTCAACGGCACGAATCGTGCGGCGGACATCGTTGGGGTGGATTCGAGTGGCCGCCTCTGGATCACGGCGTTCGAGCTCGGCTCGAAGCTCGGCCGGGTCGAGGGCTGCCAGTTCCTTTCGGAGTTCCGGGTCTGGGGGCGGGCCATCGAGCAGCCCAAACAGCAACGCCTGCACATATAAATTGGTGCCGCCCACCACGACCGGCCATCGCCCACGCGCACGAATGTCCGCAATGGCTGCAGTGGCTGCTGTCAGCCAGTCATCAACCGAATAGGGCAATTTGGGTGGCGTGACGCTAAGCAAGTGATGGGGCACTCCTCCTCGCTCGTCCATCGTTGGTGTAGCGGTTCCGATGTCCATGCCGTGGTAGATTTGCATGGAGTCGGCCGAAATGCACTCGCCGCCGCCGGCAAGGGTCTGGCTGAGTTGCACCGACAAGGCAGTCTTCCCACCAGCGGTCGGGCCGATGATCAAAATGATGGGTCGTGTGTGAGCAGTTGAAGTCATGGCGTGTGGTTACCGTATGGGGCCCACCAAGAGCGTACCGATTCAGACTGGAGAAGTGACGATGGCCACCCAAAGCGTGAGAGATCTTGATTGCCGGGGGAAGCGAGTCTTGATCCGCGTTGACTTTAACGTTCCGCTCGACGAGACAGGGGCGATTCTCGACGATCGACGCATCGAAGCAGCCTTGCCAACCATTCAACATGTACTCAAGGGTGGCGGCATTGCCGTTGTGATGAGTCACTTCGGCCGTCCCGCTGGGAAGGGGTTCGAGCAGGCTTATTCGCTCGCCCCAGTCGCCGAACGATTGCAGTCGCTGCTTGGCGAGGCTCATCTCGTGCACTTTGTATCGAGAACTTGTGTTGGTGATGCCGCGGTGGCAGCAGTTGCCTCGGCGTCGGCTGGCGAGGTTGTATTGCTTGACAACCTGCGGTTTGAAGCGGGTGAGAAGTCCAACGATGCGACCTTTGGGGCGGCTCTTGCATCACTTGGCGATGCGTATGTCAACGACGCGTTCGGCACAGCCCATCGAGCACACGCATCGATGGTCGCCGTTCCGCACGCCATGCCCAGTGCGCCGCGCGTAGCGGGATTGCTGCTTGAGAAAGAGATGCACTTTCTTTCCGGCACGCTTGCAGATCCGTCGCGACCGTTTGCCGCCATTCTCGGTGGCGCCAAGGTGTCTGACAAACTCGCCACCATTGAGAATTTGCTGCCACGGGTCGACTTCATCTTCGTGGGCGGCGCAATGGCCTATACGTTTCTTCATGCGAGTGGCGAAGCAATTGGCGAGAGTTTGCTCGAAGAAGACATGGTGTCAGTTGCACGCGCGTTGCTTGAGGGCGCTGCAAAATCGAACGCGAAAATCATTCTTCCAACCGATCACCAGTGCGCCCAGCGGATAGAAGCTGATGCCAAGGTTCGAATCTGTGAACTTGGTATTCCCAAGGGTTGGATGGGTCTTGATATTGGTCCCGAGACTGAGGCTGCTTGGTGTGACCAGCTGCTCAACATGAAGACGGTCATTTGGAATGGTCCAGTGGGCGTCTTTGAGCAACCTCCCTTTGATCATGGCACCATCGGTATTGCCAAAGCCCTCGCAAAGGCTACGCATACACATCAAGCCGTCACTGTCATTGGCGGCGGTGAAACGGCCGCGGCCGTACGGGCAGCTGGAGTTTCCGATCGACTCTCTCACGTCTCGACTGGAGGCGGGGCGAGCCTGAGAATGCTAGAGGGAGCCAATCTTCCCGGCTTGGACGCCCTAGAAGCGAACTGAGCGCTATACTGGGCTTATGACGGTGGGCTGGTAGGCCCCGAACGATTAGAGGATAGAAAACACGATGAACAACTCAAAACGATTGACTGTGGCATGCTTCGTGACGGTGGCATTGGCGATGCTCGCGAATGTGACATCAGCTGACGCGAAGGACGATCTTGCTGTCGGCGACGCTGCGCCTCAATTCAAGATAAAGACATGGGTGCTTGCCCCGCAAGGTGAAACAGTCGATATGACTGACGGCAAAGTGCACGTTGTTGAATTCTGGGCAACCTGGTGCCGCCCTTGCAAATTCTCGATTCCACATCTCACGCGGTTGCAGCAAGAGTGGGGCGACGATCGTTTGCAGATCATTGGCATCACCGACGAGGAAGAGGACACGGTCAAGCCGTGGATAGATCGCAACATCGCGCAAATTGGATACTCGATTGGAATTTCCGATAGCCGTGGTCCACAGAAGACATGGTTCAAAGCCGCGGGTCTCCAGGGCATTCCAGCAGCATTTATTGTCGGTCCTCGTGGGCGCATTCAGTTTATTGGTAATCCCAATGACGATGCATTTACGCTGACGTTGACGAAAGTGCTCAAAGGCCGGTTTGATGCAGCAAAGACGCGTGAAGCAGCGCCGCTGATTGAAGAACTGCGTCGCCAGCGTGACTTGAAGAATTGGCGACAGTATGAAAAGATAGCCAGAGAGATTATTGCAATTTCCCCGAAGGTGTTCGTTGATACCAGGGTCGATCTGTTTGAAACCCAACTGGTCGAGATGAAGGATCCAGCAGCTGCCTATGCAGGCGCAAAG
>CAVOCO010000247.1:0-3223 GCA_963694215.1 Phycisphaerae bacterium | reverse complement strand
CAAACGCCCATGCCGTCGTCGTCAGGAATACATTCATGCCTGTGTGGAGCGTTGCCCCGCCAAGTGCAAGTTCAGGCTGCGATTGCGTCAGCGTCCATAACGTGCGCGATACAGGCCATCCAATCACGACCATCCAAAATGCGATCAACAACGAGCGGGCACTCACCGCATCGAATCCTCTCGCCAGGCTTGCACCGCGCCATCAACCGCCAGCTGCCATTGCATTGATACGTCGTTGAGATCAAGCACAAGCGGGTCGACAATCTGCAGGTCTGGGAAGTCGACCGCGACCTCCTTCGGAAGTGGCACATTGCCCGACACTGATTCGGCCAAAGCTCGTGCAACTTCTGGAGAACACAACCAGTCGGCGAGCAGCGCCGCCGACTGTGGGTGGGGAGCCCCTTGGATAATGGCCACTGTATTGGGCATCAACATGGCACCCTCACCTGGACCAGGTCCGTGCCGCGGTATCACCATGGCAAGATTGCCGCCGTTTCGATTGGCCGCATACACATCATCAGCATCGGTCAGTCCAAGTAGCCCCTCTCCACGCCGGACCGCATCAACAACGCCAGCGTTTCCACTGGGCAAGATCCGAACATTATTGTCCGCCATTGCCGCAAGCCAAGCATCCCACTGCTCGCCTTGTTCATCGCCATACCACGACTTCATCGCCGCAAGGTGTCCGCCGGTCGTACCAAAGCGTGGGTCAGCGAGAAGCACGGTGTCCTTCCACCGAGGATCTGCCAAATCACTCCAGTACACTGGTACATCTTCGGCCGCGATCTTCTGCGGATCAAAGACCAACACGCGGGGACGCGGTGAAAACGCGTGCCACAGATGCCCTGGATCACGCCACTGCGTTGGCCATGCTTGGGTACGAACAGAGATGTGCGGAGCAAGCAATCCATCACGGCCGAGCGCCACAGTTCCAATTGCTTCGGAAGACCACAACACATCGGCAATCGGAGCGGATCGTTCCGCCCGAATGCGCGTGAGCAGTCCTGTTGTCTTGCTTGCTTCCGTGTCGCCAACCATCAAGACACGCACTCCGTGCTGTGCTTCGAATGCGCGCAAGATTGGGCGGGCAATTGCCTCGTCAGTTGACACATACACCACCACACTCGAACCGCCACGATCGCAGCCACCACTGAGTGCGGCAGCGACACACGCTACAAAAATAGATCCAATGAATCGTGTCATGGCGACACCGGGGGTTTGCGGCGAGGAGGCGTCGATTCCGAACTCTCTGCGTCTTGCGCTGCCGCATCGGCGACTTCACTTGTAGCTGCAAACCACGCCGCAACAGCTTCGCGGTACCGCCGCGGAATACGCTGCACATCAAGGCCACGTTCAATTCGCTTCCGCGCCGATTGGATGGGCGCCACTGATGCCAGCGAGGATTGGCCGCTGGAGAGCGGTCCAGACACGGGCGATGTTGAGGCAACAGGTGCAGCACCATCGACTGCAGATCGCGAACGTTCCGCTTGCGTCGTTACATCAGGATCGTCTGCAACAGAAGACATCCCGCCGCCCACTCCGCGGTTTGGTGAATTCCTCTGCGCGAGCGACTTACCTGCCTTCGAAGCGCCGGACTTACAGGCCGTCTTGCACTCAGACACCTGCTTACTTGCTCGCTGCGATTGAGCGAGTTTCTTACACGCCGATTCACCTGTTGACGAGTTGTCACCAGGGTTGTTGCACTGATTCGCTGAATCCTCACACTCAGAGGCCATCTCATTGAGCGTCTTGGATGCTGCCATCGCATCCCTTGCTTGCTCGCGGAGGTCTTCTCGCTGCGATTCGGTAAGGTGATCTGCAGTATCAATCGACTCCGCATCAGCAACGCCTGCGTCTTGCAGTGCCTGACTCAAGGCTTCATCGGAAAGGGCAGCATTGCGAAGATCTTGGGCGAGCGTCTCCAAGGCCGCTGCCCGCGCAGCGGCGTCGGTCTGGGCAGCTGGCAACTGTTCAAGCTCTGAAGCCATCGCCTCGAGATCCCCCGATGACATCGCTCGGCGAACATCCCGCGTCGCATCGGATGATGGATTCATCGAGGAGAGACGCTGTTGGATACGCCGTAGTTGTCGTTGCTCATCGCCATTCTGAAATGCCTCGAGGCGACGATTCAGTTCGGTCAAGTCTCGCAGGGTCTCTTGACGAAGCGCCGTGGGATCAGCAAGTTCAGCATGCGGCATCATGTCAAACGGTTCTTTCATCGCCGCTTGAAGGTCAGGCGATTCAGCAAAGGCTTGTTGCATTGCAGCAACCGCTTCATCTGTGTCCGCCTTGGCGTCGAATATCGCGAACTGGTCTTGGCCAAGTGGACCATCAGCTGCATTTGTAAGTGGCGGAAGAATCGCCACGACAACTGCCAAGGCGGCGAGAGACACCGGCCACCACCAACGCTCGGGCGCACCAATCGGCAGGGCGCGAGATACGCCACGCTGTACATCACGCTTCGCCGCGTACTCGGCAGCCACACGATGCGCTTGTTCAATCATGCAGTCGTCGACTCGATCGGCATAAGCCAGCGAGGTCGACAACGCCTCATGCAAATGCAGTTTTTCATCAAGAACGATCGCGGCCCGAGTGTAGGAGCATTGATTGACACTCCATCGAATGATCGCCGCTGCCAGCAGGCCCGTTGAAAGCCCAGAGCCAATCCACACCCACGGCACATCAAAGCCACCTGAGACAAACGACGCGATTGCAATCGCAACGCCCAGCAACGCTGCGAATGCCGCAATAAGGCACACGTCGTCTAGAACTCGCTGCATTGTCAACCGCCACGCTGCACGGCGAACAAGCCGAGATACAGCGGTGTTGAATTGCGAAGACTTTGCATGACTCATAGCCTGAGTGTACGCCGCTCGTCGAGTGAAGGTGCCACTTCTAGCGACCTATCGACGCCATGCCACCCAGCCAAAGCCACAGGCAACACCAAGAAATCCAATTGCGAGGCCACCGGCTGACAGTGTCCACGTGGCAACTGGTCCAACGGGATCTGGCCCAACAGCAATCAGAGCCGGCACAGCAACGCCGTGAACCTCAACGAGCCATGATCCCCACGCGGTGACCTGGAACGTGCCGATGACGACCCCCGCCCGATCTGATTGACGATATCGCAGGCCGCGAATAGGTTCTTCAAGCGCAATAACATTGCCCATTGAGTCATGAAGAATGACCTGATCTCGCAAAACTTCTGGGCCGAGACACGACT
>CAVOCO010000246.1:0-3228 GCA_963694215.1 Phycisphaerae bacterium | reverse complement strand
GCCCGGAGCATGAACCGAACCCGATCCGCGGGGGAACTGTTTCGTGTCTTCTTATCGATGCTGGGACGACGAGGACGGTCCGTTGGAATGGCCTTAGGTCTCTTGACGCTGGGCACGATTCTTGGACTGTTGCCGCCAGCGGCCACGAAAATCGTCATCGACTACGCGTTTACCGGGAATCCACTTCCCGCTTCGATGGCCACGTGGCTCCCCTCATCGTGGCAACTTGATGATCATCCACGACGGTTATTGCTTGTCATCGCTTGCGCTCTGGTCGTAGTCGCTTTCGTCAGCGTTGTCTGCGGGCTTTCAAGTCGCTGGCAGGCGACCAAGGCCAGTCGCATTCTCGCGGTGACCATTCGCAAACGGGTTTTCGACCATGCGGTTCGACTGCCCTTGGATCGCATCAGCGAACTCCGATCGGGCGGCGTTGCCAGCCTGCTTCGTGAGGATGCTGGCGGCATTGCGGAATTGATCTTCGGGCTGATCTACAACCCATGGCGGGCGATCATTCAACTGTTGGGGATCCTGGTGATCCTGGCCTTTACCGACTGGAGACTGCTGCTCGGTGCGTTGTGCATTCTTCCGATGGTGTGGTTCACGCATCGAACATGGATCAATCTGATCCGGCCGCTCTATCGTGACATACGGGTACAGCGGTCCAACATCGATGCGCATGCCACCGAGGTTTTCTCGGGTATGCGGGTCGTGCGCGCCTTTGGGCGGGACCGAACGGAATCGGGTCGCTTTACCTCTGGGAATCACATGCTCGCCCGTCAGGAAGTCCATGCCTGGTGGTGGTCGCGCATTTCGGAAACGATCTGGGCACTGGCTGTCCCCGTGGCCAGTGCCGCGCTCCTCCTGTACGGAGGATTCCAGGTACTCGCAGGAACCATCACTGTTGGAGATCTCGTGATGTTCTTGACCTACCTGTTGCTGCTGCTGGGTCCAATCGAGACGCTGGCTTCTAGCGCCACTTCATTTCAGACCAACTTGGCCGGGCTTGATCGCGTTCTTGATCTGCTTGAGGAGCCGAAAGAGTTGCCCGATGCGTCTGAAGCGATCAATCTGGATCGCAAGACGGTCGTGGGTCGCGTGGATGTCGAGGACATCACCTTCTCGTATCCGAAGTCATCCAGTGCGGTTCTGCATGATCTCTCGTTTACTGCCGAACCCGGCCAACTGGTTGCCTTCATCGGCGCATCAGGGGCTGGCAAGACGACACTTTGCAACATGATTGCCCGTTTCTTTGATCCGCAGCAAGGACGCATTTGTCTCGATGGTGTCGATCTGCGCGATATCGCCCTTGAACGGTATCGCAGTCTTATAGGCATTGTGGAGCAGGACGTCTTTCTCTTTGACGGGACGATTCGTGACAATATCGCCTTCGGTCGACGCCGGGCCACGCATGCAGATGTTCACCGCGCAGCCAAGGCGGCCAATGCCCTGGAGTTCATTGAGTCTACTCCTGATGGTTTCGAAACCTTGATCGGGGAACGTGGGGTTCGGCTCTCGGGTGGGCAGCGTCAACGGCTGGCCATTGCCCGCGCGATTCTCGCCGACCCACGAATTCTGATTCTCGATGAGGCGACCAGTAACCTGGACACTCACAGTGAGCGGCTCATCCAAGCCTCGATCGAGCAGCTACTGCGCGGCCGGACAACCTTCGCCATCGCGCACCGCTTGTCGACCATTCGACACGCGGACCTCATCGTGGTGCTAGAACACGGCACCTGCATCGCTCAAGGTACGCACGAGCAGTTGCTGGTGAGCAATGCGAACTACCGAGACATGGTGGCCGCCCAAACAGCGCGGCCGGAAGCGAACCCGGATCTCCTCGAACTACCTACAACAACACCCCCGTGAAGTCGGAGGTGTTGTAGATGTTGGAGTTGGTTCCTCGCGCCGCGGATTACGCAGGTGCCACAGTCGATGGCGACGCGAAAGCCGAATATGTCGGCAATTGATTCGACGTTCAAGTGAACGACAGAGCTCCAATTGCCGCTTGCGATGGACTATCCAACGCCAGGTTATTGGCCATGCCCACATATTCGTGGAAGCTCGGCCTTGCAGACAATCAAGGTCCTACTTGCTGGGGCATTGAAAGCGCACAGACATCGCTGTTTAGGGCTAGCTCGCAGATCCCATGCCAGCGACTCGTCGCCATGCGCTGATCTGACCAATATGGAAACACGGGTGGCCGATGAGCATGAATGAGGCCACGGCCCCTAGTGTTCCAAATCGGCTTTCGAATGGTGTCCCATCTGCAGACTTGTCAAATACATCGGGGTCGCATGACTCGATGAAATCAGCAGCTGCATTGCATCGAGCTTCATAGTGTGCCATACACGCGTTCTTGTCTAGGTAAAGAGACGCATCATCCTTACACTCGCTGCCGTGTTTGTACAGGTCGGCTTCGCCATGGCCAAACTCGACCTTTCCTCCAAGTATTTCGATACATACGCCAGCGTAATAGGCGCAGTGGCCGAGCACGAATGCTGGGTGATTGATGGTTGTGCCTTGGCGATCGGCAAACTTATCCGGCTCAATATCATCACACAGCATGTGCGCGAGTGATAGCGTAAAGCGGGCTGGCATAGTGATGATTGATGCAGTGTGGCATGTGTTTGTGGTCATCGGTGATCTCCTCTTTAAGTGGGGCACCATAGCAGGCACATTCATGAGCGGATCGATAAAGGCGATTTAAAGTCGCACAGGTCCCAGTAGAGAGGACACTGGAGGGCAGGTCATCAACAGTTTCTAGAGATGCTTTTTGCGTACCGCTTTATATTTATAGGAGCATTGGATCGCCATCTGAGTGACGCATGAGCCTGGCTGCGGTCAATATAGAATTTTGAGCACACAAACGGTTTCTTGTAAGATAGAGTGAGGTTGCAAGGTTCTACTTGGAGTTCAATGAAATGCAATTTCGACATCCGCTCTATGTGTTCTTTCTAGTCTGCGGATCCTGCACCCTCTGTTTCGGCGCTGCCACCCATACAGTTGATGCCGGTGGCGGGGGTGATTACACGACGATTCAAGATGCGGTTAATCATGCAGCCAGCGGCGACGCTATTGAGATTGAGCCGGGGACCTATATCGATGATGACGCAGATGGCGTGATTGTCGCAATTTCTGGCAAGAATCTGACCATCGCCGCGCCCAGTGGTGGCGTCACGCTCGATGGCAACGAAACGGCCCGGGGCTTTGTGGTCACCAAAGCGACTG
>CAVOCO010000245.1:0-3229 GCA_963694215.1 Phycisphaerae bacterium | reverse complement strand
GAAACTGATGCGATCTCCAAAGACTTCTTCGTAATCACGCTCGCCCGAGCAAGGCAGTGTGGTGACGAGTCCGCGGTCCGGCAGGGAGTTTGAGTCGCTGGTGACAACTTCACACAAGGTTGTTGTCGCATGCTCAAATCGAAGTACGTGACCACCCTTAAAGACCCATGCTTCGAACTCGAAGTCAATATGGGTTGTTTGGCGTCGGCCTGTGATATTGAAGAATTCAGGGTGCACGGGGCCCCTGTACAGCAGCATGTGGTAGGTCTGAAGTTGTGTTGCGGACGGTTGTGATGACATGGTTGAATCCATTCCACTCATGAGGGTAAAGTCGCAGGTGGGAGGGGGCTACGTCACCCCTGCCACAGCCCCCGAAAGGCATTCTTGTTGCGTTCAGTGCGTATTGTTGCCGACTTTTGGCATATGGCAACCCCAGAAATCGAAACTAGGACAATATGATGAAATCAGTGTTTCCAGATTAGATGGGAAACCAGTGGAGATAAAGCGGTTGCGAGCATCTCAGAAAACTAAAGAAATCTACGATCGGGCGGTGTATTTGCTTGCCCGCGCGGACGCCGTATCAGGTGTTGCGTGCATGCCATGGCCAACACGACACCAGGGCACCCCGCCCGAAAGTGCGCAAAGCCAACCAGATGCAATGGGCACCCTTCAGGCTGAAGCAGAAGCTTTTTTTGCGGGTTGTGAGTCTCTTGGTGATGCGGCGACCTGTGTGTTTGGTGAAGGAAGTCCAAGCGCATCTATTGTCTTTGTGGGTGGTGCGCCAAGCCTCGAAGACGAGCAGGCCGGCCGGCCACTTGCAGGACCGGCAGGTCAAAAACTAAATGACATTCTCAAGGCGATGAAGCTGAGTCGATCGCACGTCTATCTGTGCACGATATTGAAGGCTCGTCTGCCTGAAGATCGAATGCCTCGCCATGATGAACTTGCACAGTGGCTCCCATGGTTCCATGGCCAAATGCGAATCGTTCAGCCTGACATCATTGTGGCTCTTGGCAGTCATGCCGCGCAAGCGGTGTTGCAGACCAATGTCGATATTGCCTCAGCACGCGGCACGATGGGGGAATGGGTCGATCCAGATACGGGTCAGCAGATTCCAGTCATGCCAACCTTCCACCCGGCGTACTTGCTTGAGCACTACACCCCGGAGGTCCGCGGGCAGGTCTGGGACGATATGAAGGCGGTGCTTGCAGCGGTGCCGCAAGCAGGAAGTCAATAGCCGATTGGCAGGCGCGTTCGACGAGGGCTATAGCGATAAAGATCGCACATAGCACCGCCGCAAGCTGTTCGAGATTCGAAAGTCATACGTCACCGGTCGCATGCTGAGCCACCCCTCAACTTCTGACTCCCCCACGCCAAAGCCGCGCAAAAAAAGAGCCCGCCGTTGACCGCCAACGTACAGGCTCCTTGTGGGGGGGGCATTGGATATGTTGTACTGTTCGCCGTCCACGCCTTGGCGGTTCCGGGTGGGAAGGAAAAGAAGAGATATCTTTTTCGGTGCGGTCTAGTTGGGGGACTTGACGATCAAGGTGACAGGGCCTTCATTCACCGACGACACCCGCATCGTGGCCCCAAATACGCCATATTTGACCGTCAGGCCATATTCGGCGTGAATGGCCTCGCCAAGGGCGAGATACAGTGGCTGGGCGAGTTCTGGCGGGGCAGCGCTGATGAAACTCGGACGGTGACCTTTGGTGCAGTCTCCAGAGAGGGTGAACTGGCTGATCAAGAGCACTTCGCCCATTTGATCGAGGAGCGATCGATTCATGCGGCCAGCATCGTCGGGGAAGATGCGAAGATGGGATGCCTTCTTGGCCATCCATGCGACCGACTTTTGGGTGTCGTCAGGCTCGATTGAGACGAGCACCAGCAGTCCCTCAGCAATTGTCTCGTGATATCCGGTTGCCCCAACGGAAACAGAGGCGGACGAGACACGCGTGATCACTGCTTTCACGCCCCGAGTACCAACCCAGCCGAGGCCACCATGGCTTTGCCTTGTTCGTCGAGTGGGTGCTGGTAGTAGTCGATCAGTTCAACGATGCTGGGCTCAATGATGTCAAGCATGCAGGCCATGACCCCGACGCCGCTCCAACGGCTGGCGTTGTTGTTCCACTTTACGGAAGACACAAAGGGCTCAGACTCACCTTTTGTAAAGGATGAGAGTAGTTCGCGGTCGGCCCGGTCGGCTTCAAATTGACGTTGTTCATCGATCGGGCGAGGCTCGCCGAATTGTGGGCCAATGTGGCTCAGATCACCGGTGCCGATGATGAGCGTGCGTCCGGGCGACTCTGCAATGACCGCTCGTACAGCGGCGACGAAGTCGCTTGTCGTGACAACTGGTTCGTCGCTGAGCGAGGCAGTGAGTGGATCAGGAATAAGGACAGGAATGATGCGGGGCATGCCAATGCAGTGCTGGATCCATGGCACTTGCATCTCGATTCCAAAGTCGGCGATGTGGTCCAAGGCATCTTTCAGATAGGCATCGCCAAGTCGAGCGGTTAACGCATCGATGAATGCGGTGTCTGGTTCAAGCCGTCCGAGCGGACTTTGGACGCCCAGGGTGGTGCCGATGACGCCTTCGCCAAAGCCAAATTGGTTATTTCCGAGCACAATTACCCGCTCGATGGGTTCGCCGCGGACCGTGTGGTAGACGCCTGCGTAGATCTCATTGACAGGCTGATAGTCCATTCTGGGGGCAAAAATACCAGCGACTTCGATCTCAATTCCAGGGTCTTCGCAGTCGTCCATCCAAGTTGTCAACGTCTTGGTGCAAGAGTCAGCATCTTCGCCAAGCGTCTTACTTTGCCGCATGGGAAGCGCCCCGTCTGCCTCGAGCCGCTCACGCATAGCTGACTCAAGTTTCTCGGCGGTGGGGCCCCAGAGCAAGCCCAGTTCATCGAGCTTGGCAACGAGTTCTTCGACAGCTTTAAGTTGCGCTTTGAGGTTGGTCGCGATTTCATTGACAGTCCACTCGCCGTTGAAGTGCTGCAAGGCCTGGGCCATGCCAAGTGGAATCACCATGGTCTGCGGGGCGAGCATGAGGGGATCACGCAACGCCAGACCCTGCTGCTCGCCACTGCTCACTGGTTGGGGAAGGACTCTCCGCAGGTGGGGTCGATCGATGTGGGCTGGACGTGGACTTGCCTCGGTATCCATGGTGTGGGGCTCCTGGGCTCGATTTCCTTCCGCAATTAGGAGGGCAAGAAGGGTG
>CAVOCO010000244.1:0-3260 GCA_963694215.1 Phycisphaerae bacterium | reverse complement strand
CGAAGTGTGAGGTGAGCCGATCGAGTAAAATCTGCGCCGATGCCGAGATGGGCGGAAGCGGCGCGGCTTTAACAACGACTGGTTCTGCTGGTGGCGGAGTCTTCTCGCCCTGGGCGAGCAACGCGGCGGCGAGTACAAGAAATTGCAGCATGCTTATGGGGATCCTTTGTGTGGATTCAAGTGGAGTACCACAGTAGAACGGAGCTGGGTCCATCCTATTCCATCGAAGGCCGCGCGTGGCAAAAAGACAGACCCCCCGGACGAATGTCCAAGGGGTCTGATGAGACGAGAGAAGAACAGGGCCTTTACTCGATGGACAGTGTTCCTGATCCAGTGGAACCCTGATATCCGCCGATTCGGATGTAGTAGGTGTCGCCGGCAGTCACAGTAATGTCGATCTCTGAATAGTAGGCCTGACAACCACTTTCACCACTCGCGTCGCCATTGCAAGCGACTTGGTTATCACACGTGTCGTGATAGATGACCATTGACGTGTCATAACTTCCTGAATCGCATGTGGTGAAGTGTGCGTTGCCATCTGTTGATGGCATATACACAAACCAGACATCCTGGCTGCCAGACCAATCTAAGTATGTGCTGGGACACATTGTCTCATCGGGCTCTGGCGTACTTGGGGTGGCCGTGTTCGTTTCAAATGGATTGGCGCCGACTGATGCGATAAAGGCCGAGCTGCACTCGTCGCCTGCTCCAGCGACGGGGCAGTCGAATTCTTCGCAGTCAGTTCCATCGCCGTTATAGGTTCCGGCGCAGTCGCCATACATCACCATGGCACACGAACCATCGTCGTAGCAGCACGCGCCAGGCGCAGGGCAATTTGCCATAGCACAGTCGACGCCCTCGCTCCAAGAGCCACCGACTTCATCGCAGGCAGCTTCGGAGCCTTGTGAGCATCCACCACTCACGAGGCAGCAGGCGCCAAGTGGCGTGCAGTCAATGCCCCAATTACCGACGATTGACAGGAGGTCATCAACTGTGGTGCAGCAGTCGCCATTGACGTCGCCTTCAGGACGGAACGTGCCGTCACCACACTGGCCAAATGAGCCAAGAGTGGCGAGCATGTCGTCGACATTGACAATGTGGTCGTTGTTGACATCCTCGGGGCAGTATCCAAGTGGTAGATCGCATGGATTAACTGGTTCTGCAGGTGGCGAAATGGTGTTGGTGCTGACGGACGTAGTGTCGCCTGGTTTGAATATGCCAATTGTGACTGGCGCTAAAACAGGGGCGACGTTGGCGTCGAATCGGAAGTTGTATATGGTTGCCCAGCGAATCGCATTGGCATTCGGATTTTTGGCGTACGGCGTTGTGGACCAGGTGATTGAACCCGGTACGACTGAAGCATTCCAATCAGTGCTGTCATAGACCTCGCCGCTGTGATAGTTCACATCGTGGAAGCCAATATTCTGAACCGTTGCGCCGCTTGGAACTGGCACGCTGAAGGAGCCAGCCGAAGCATCGCAGTTTTGGTTCCATACGGCGTACTCGTAGTGCCACATCCCAGTTCCAAGATCGGTAGCAGTTGCGCCCATGATGAAGAACCCATCGCCAGGTACAAGAACATCGTTCATGTCGACATTTGGATCCAACGTTGCCCATTTTCGGATGGCAGCTTCGCCAACTTCAGTGCTGCCTGTCGAGGACGCGCTGCCGATGCCAGTGAAGTTCACGGATCGCCATGACGCGTTATTGGCGTGGTTGCCAGCCGGGGCATCATCAGTGCTGATGTAGTAGGCCTCAAACAGATACTCAGCACCTGCATTCAGGGCTGGGTCGACATCGATGTCGCGGATTTGAAGATTGCCGCGGAGTACAGATGGGCCGGTGTTCGAGACATTGAATGGGTAGGGGTACTCCCCTGTGAAGGCGTTGACATCTGAGCGGGGTCCGCTGGGGTTGGTGTTGAGTCCAGCACCGTAGGTGTCGGCGCACCCAATACCGAGCGTATTGCAGTCGGTTGCTTGGCAATCGCCACAGCCCGGTTCGCTGAGCGCACAGAAGGAATGTTTGAGCCATGACATGCCAAGTTGCTCGAACCGACCATCTTTGAATCGGTAGGCATTCTGGGCGATGAGTGGCGTTTCATTCGTCCCGCCATACCAAGCGGCTACTTGGTCGCCATAGTTGCATGAGGTGGTGCTCATGGCGTATCCGCCGATTCCATCTATCGATCCGAGGTAGGAAATATCGTTGGCCGTGTAGAAACAGACGATGTCCGGTCCAGTAGTGCCAGCGGCTGTCAAGCCGGAGGCGATGGCGACCGCAGCTACTGCTGCGGTTGTCGTGATGGAATGATTCACTAGGGCTCCTCTCGGGTAAAAATTATTGGCTGCCTTCCCACCCCAGGGGAGCGGCCGCTCTTGGCTAAGCACCTCAGACTAAGTCATTTGGGACATTGTGCAAGCACTCGTTGGCCCCAAAGAGGCGTTCTTGCCTTCTGTTCGGCTATTGGAGTCATTTGACGTAGTGAATGTTGGGAAATGACGCGACTTTGCACACGGGAATAGGGCGTGGGAAGTTGGGATCTACTCTGTGTTCAGATACCGCCCCAAGGGTCGTATTCTCATGTACTGCCCAGCGACGCTCGCTACGAAGCCCCCTCGGAGGCAGTGGCTGGCATCTCTCGATATCGTGTCTGAATGCTTCCAATCGCTGCTATTGCGTTTCTAGCTGGGGTGGCCGCGGGTTCGCCGCCTCCCAATGTGGTGCTCATCCTTGCCGACGACCTTGGCTGGGGCGAGGTGGGATGTCAGGGCCAGGAGAAGATCCCAACACCCAATATCGACCGGCTTGCAGCAGAGGGTATTCGGCTGACGAATCACTGGGCTGGGGCTCCGGTGTGCGCCCCATCTCGGTGTGTCCTGTTGACCGGCAAGCATCCTGGACACGCCGTCGTTCGCAACAACTGGGAGGCAGGGGGATGGGGGCCGGATGAGACCGAGGGTCAGTTCCCACTGCCGGGTTCTGAAGTCACGCTCGCCGAAGTGCTCGCAGATCACGGATACACCACCGGAGTGATTGGAAAGTGGGGACTTGGTGGTCCGAACACCGAGGGTCATCCCAACAACCAAGGGTTTGATCATTGGTTTGGCTATTTGTGTCAGCGCGTGGCCCACAATTACTACCCGACCCACTTGTGGCGGAACCGACAGAAAGTGCCGCTTGCGGGCAACACCTGGTTCAGCGCGCACCAGAAACTAACCGAGCCGCTCGAGAATGAGCAGGCCTATACAGATCAGTAT
>CAVOCO010000243.1:0-3263 GCA_963694215.1 Phycisphaerae bacterium | reverse complement strand
GACATCGAGGTATCGCTTGGGTTGACCGTCTGGCTTGCTGGTGTCCCACTTGAGCCTGCCGGTGTATCCGACTGCCTTTGCGATGATGTTCGTGAGTTCAGCGATAGAGGTTTCGACGCCGGTGCCGAGGTTGATCGGCTCGGCGCCGGTCTGCGTGCCCGCCGCAATCGCAATGCCACGAGCGGCGTCTGCGACATGGAGGAATTCACGCGTCGGTGTTCCAGATCCCCAGTTGACAACCTCTTCGAGGCCAGCTTCTTGGGCCTCAACAAAGCGTCGAATGATGGCTGGAATGACGTGGCTTTTCTCTTCTTCGAAGTGATCTTCTGGACCATAGAGGTTGGCTGGCACAAGCACAGTCGTGTCGAGTCCGTATTGCCGGCCATAGGTTTCGCACGCTTCGTGCAACAGACGTTTGGCCATGCCGTAGGGGCCTGTCGCGCCAACAGGCTTGCCGGTCCAGATAGAGTCTTCTTGCAGCGGCAGCGGCGCGTCTTTTGGATAGGCGCACGTCGTGCTGATGAGCACAAACTTCTTTAGGCCGGCTTGCCTTGCTTCATCGAGAAGCAAGAGCCCCATGATGGCGTTCTCGTAGAGAAAGCGTCCGGGGTTCTGCACGTTCGCCCCAATGCCGCCGCATGCAGCGGCCAGGTGCACAACAATATCTGGGCTCAGTTCAGCGTAGAGCCGGCGGACATCCGATTGCTCAGTCAGGTTGAAGTCGCTGCTTCCAGTGGCCACGGTTGTCGCGCCGCAAGAGTCCAGCGTGCGGCACGTGTGCTTGCCAAGAAATCCGCGACCACCAGTGACGACAACTCGTTTTCCTGAGAGGTCAGATGTGCAATCGCTCACCCTGATGCTCCGGCGTTCTGCATGTGAAAATCGGCGTACCATTTTGCAGCTCGTTCGAGAGCTTGATCAAACGAGTACTGCGGTTCGTATCCGAGTTCTTGCAGTTTGCCGATTGCGGGGCAGCGGCGCGGGGTTCCGCCTGGGCGAAGTTCGCCGGGCACGATGTTGACTTTGACGCCCAGTACTTGGCCGAGTGACTCGACCAAGTGTCGAATGGACACCTCAATCTCATTTCCAACGTGATAGATGTTGCCGTTCTCGCCCTTCTCGCCAGCGATAAAGGCACCCATCGCGCCGTCGCGGATGTCGCAGAAGGATCGCGTCTCAGATCCGTCGCCCTGAATCGGAAGATCGATTTCGCCCTTGGTCAGGCCGTTCGACATCTTGACGATGCGTCCGACGATTTCTGGGATCACGTGCTCATGACCCATGTCAGGTCCAATGAAGTTGTGAGGCCGGAATATGACGGTTTCAAGTCCGCGGAAGCCGCCAAGATGCAACGTCAGCAGTTCGCAGGCGATTTTGCCGCCGCCGTAACTGAAGCGGGGGTTAGTGACGTCAGGAATCATGAGTCGCTCTGACTCGGTGGTTGGTACGTGCGTCGGCTCGTTGTACGTCTCGCTGGTGCTGGCGAGCACGTAGCGGCGAACGCCACACGCAAGGGCAGCTTCGATGGTATTCAACGTGCCTTTGATGCCAACTTCGAGCACGTCATCGGGCTTCTCGTAGAAGTAGCGTGTGCCGTTGATGTAGGCGAGGTGCCAGACAACTTCGCAACCTTCGGTAGCGGCTCGGACCGCATCTGGGTCACGTACGTCGCCATCAATAAGTTCAATGCTGTCACCGAAGTGCTCAAGCCGCGCAGGCTTGCCACGCGAGTGATCGTCAAGGACGCGGAGCTTGTGCCCGGCCGCGACAATGTTCTTGCACATTTCGGAACCAAGAAATCCGCTTCCGCCTGTCATCAATACTTGCACGGTCTAAACCTCCACGGCAACAAGGTCGCCGGCCTGATAGAAAATCTGATCGATCCCGCCGACATTCCAAATGTCTGCTACCCATGCCTCGGGCTGCGTGCGGCCGAGATCTTTGAGTACGTCGGCGTACCCAGTGTGATTTGTTGCAACGAACACGCAGTCGATGCCCTCGAGCGCCTTTGTGACTGGCCAGTTCTTCAGTGGCTTGTACGCGGAAGGCTCGTCGATTGGATCGGAGAGATTGTGGTCGCTGACTCTAATTTCGGAAGGAAGCTGTCGCTCGATGTACCGGTAGAGCTTTGGCACCAAGCTGTCGCGTATGTCGTCGGTGTCTGCTTTGAAACTAAATCCAAGGACGGCGACGCTGCGATCATGAATAACTGTTCGTTTCATCAGATGATCGACCAGCATTGCCGGCGTGTATTCGTTCATCTTCCACGCAGAGAGCATCATGTCTGGATACGCATTCCATTCATTGATCATGCCGAAGTCTTTTCGCAGGCATGTGCCAGCAGTAAATCCTGGCATAGCCAGTGACGCTCGGGGATAATTGTGGTTGGCAAGCCGTCGAGTCTCATAAATGTTGGCGCCGAAGTTGTCGGCGACAAGAGCAAATTGGTTCGCCATGGCAAAGTGCACATAGCGGGAGATGTTGCAGAAGAGTTTGACCAGTTCGGCAGTGATGAAGTTGGTCTTCATGACCTCGGGGGCGAGTCGCCCGAATAGTTCGGCAGCAGCATCTCGGCTCGCATCATCTTCGCCGCCCACGATTTGTGGAAGGGTGCGGAGTTCTTCGTACGCCACGCCCTCAGCAATGCGTTCTGGGCAAAACGAGAGCAGAATGTCCGTGCCGACTGTAAATGATGTGTTTCGATCAAGCCACTTCTGCACATAGGCGGTTGTGCCGGGGGCGACCGTGCTTCGCAGGATGATGAGCTGGCCCTTGCGAATATGGTCCTTGATGCTCTCAAGTACACGCTGGATCTGCGAGAGATCCGTTTCAATATGATTGTGTAGCGGGGTGCCGACAGTCATAATGATGACAGCACTCTTTGAGACAACGTCCGGTGTGCCATGCACGACGAACTTGCCACTTGCAATTAGATCGTCGTATCCCGGCTCGTGAAAGGGCATGCGCCCCTCTTTGACGGCCGAAATGATATTTGGATCTACATCAACGCCTGTGGCATTCACGCCAACGTCGACGAGCGACAGCCCTAAAGGCAGGCCAACGCGTCCAGTTCCGATGATGCACGCCTCATATGTGAACATGTTTTTGTTAATCCAAGTGGGGACAGTGGTTTACGAAAGTCATCAATGATCACCCCGGGTGGGGGGCCATCATAGCAGTTGCGTATCGGCGTTTGGAGGCTGCGAGTTGATTGGAAGCGCAGTGGGTGTTCAGAAATCGACTCGTGGCCCTTCTCGGGGCAG
>CAVOCO010000242.1:0-3295 GCA_963694215.1 Phycisphaerae bacterium | reverse complement strand
TGCCAACTACAGCGAGGAGGTCATCCACATCCGTATCGCCGTCGCCGTCAACATCGCCACTAGCGCCTGAGCCGAAGGATCCGATGACGGCGAGAATGTCATCGACATTGACTTCGCCGTTGCCGTCAAGATCGCCAGAGCACGGGTTCGGATCATCACAGTCAGCCCGTGCGATCATCACCGCATCAACAGCGGCTTCCACAACGGAACCATTGCTCGAACCATCAGACGTCGAGAATCGCACCAGCATCGTGGCCGTTGGGTTGAATCCTGGAATGGAGTCCAGAGCATACGACACGACATACCAGCCACCAGAAACTTCTGGCCCACTTGGTCCAACTGTTTCCACTGCCAACCACGAGGCGCCGTTGTCATCTGACACTTGCACCACAAAGGTGTCGGTGTTTGGCGCACCTCCGGAGTCATTGCTGAACCAGCGGGCATATGACAACAATGATCCTAGATTGGATGCATCGAGTGGTATTGAGGTCAAGTAGACCGTGCCGTCATCGACATCGCTATTGCAACTGCTTGCGCTGCTGTTATCGGTCAACCAGCATCGAGCGTTTCCGTCGAAATCACTTGGCGGATCGCCGCGATCACAATTCACAGGAACACCGTGGGTCCACTGGCCATCAGCCGCCGTACCGCTTTCGATCCAATTTGCGTCGGTACCGAAGTTCTCCTCGTAGGAGGCAATCGGATCGCCATAGGCAGCTTGCGCTGCGAATGTATTGGAAGGCGCATTGCTTGGCCATGTCACTGAAACACCACCAGCCGTATTTGCGAGGAAGTAGAACTCAACCGACTCGCCGCAAGGTGTTTCGGGATAGACAGCCACATAGTCTCCGCCATCAGCAATGAGATCGACGGCGCTGAATGATCCAGACTGCCCGACGTACATCTTGCCGGTGCTTGGATCGAACGTCCCACTGAGATCTTCAACGCGAATGGTCACCGAGGTGGTTCCATCGGGTTGTATTAGAGCGGGCAAGCCATCGGGCGCCGTAATCGACAACAAGGCAATTTCAGGCGCATTAAGTCCGTGAAGACCAAACCCATTTGCAATTTGAGCATAGTGCGGCGACCCATTGTCGATGTTTCCATCGGTGTCATCAAGCGTGATGAAGTCAATCACAATGTTATCGGTAATGGATGTGCCACTATGAAGAAGGATGCTGTTGATAGACAAGTCGCGAATGATGGATTGGGCCGCTATTGGATTGCTGTCTTCAAGCGCCATCCATGTGTCCCACACACAACCAGAAATCAACTGGCCACACGAATGAATCGCACTGCCGCACGATGAGCAACTCGAAGCGGAGTATTGGCAAACATTGTCTGCATTACGAATACCATTTTCGCAGTCGTCGCTATAGAAACCGCGAGCGAGTTTGCTATCGCCGGTCAATACAACGCCAATCACATCGCCCATGCCTTCTCCATATTCACCTTGTAGAGATCCACCCGAAGCCACGAGGTGATGTCCATATTCATGGTGCACGATGACAGAGAACGCTGTGTTGTTGCAGCTTCCGCCAGCCTGATAGAAATTAATCGAAGAGTAGTCGTAGAACGCATTACATGTGCTTCCAAGATTCACATTGATCGGGAAGCCGGTCTGCGTTGCGACAACTGGGAAGGATGGGTTGGAGTCAAGCACCATGTCTCGAGCCAGGTTGGCTTCACGGTAGGCATTGACCTGAGCCGTCACAAGACTTGATGGCGAGGCATTGTACAGAACGTCAATGTCATCACCGGATGAACCGGAGACGGAGGTTGCAGTCGTTGTACCAGCTTCGTTGTTAACGCTGAACCATTGGCCGCCAAGCGTGCCGCCAAAGCTTGCGATTCCGCCGCTGTGTGGATGTGAGAAGTACCCGTATGCATCGGCATAGACTGTCGTGCCGCCCGAAGACACGGCCGCATAGGGCATGGCGTCAGGAAGTTCAATTGTGCACTCTGCGGCCTGAGTCGTTGCGGTCACGTTACCAAGGACCCGACCGTTCACTTCACCGAGGCCAGCAGCAAACAAGGAGCCAAGCGGCATGTCCGTGGGGCTACAAGAGAGAATCATGTTTTCGTCATAAAGCACGACGCCGTCGTCGGCCCGCACAACATACCGACGCTTTTGATACGTGTCCGAATTCCATGATGTGCCCGCTTTCGCCACAAACTCCACAGCCATAGTCGGCGTAGATGAGTTGAGGTCGAACCCAGCAAAAACAACCGTTCGCGGGCCATCGATCACAGTCGCCGTGTCGTCGGCGAGAAGTTGCCGTGACAGGCTTGTCATTCGCGCAGCGCCAGTAAGCGCGGGTGATGGTGTTGTTGCTTCGAAGGCACCAAGCCCGCGCAGATCTGCAGCAGCCAAGACGGCGCCGTGATCAGCATCATTCTGCGTAAGCACCAGCATGCGAGCACCAAAGACAGGAAACCCACCCAGCATTTGGCTGTAATACACACCAGTAAAGCGATAGTGATCGGTCGCCGCGTCATACATCATGGGCTGTTCAACTGCCCCATTTGGAAGTACGCCGCCTGGCTTCAGATTGCTTGGTAGCACGCCCCAAATGGCCGCATTATCCTGAAGGAAGGAATCTGCTGTCTGCCGCGAGGAGGCGCCGGTGGCAAAGACCTTGCCGAAGAGGCGATCAATGCGACCATCTTGCCCAACGTGAGCACGGAGCCCAGGAGTCGAGTCAAGCAGCACCGAAAGCGGTGGCCGGGCTGTTTCTGTGTCAACTGGTTTGTCCTCGTGGGTCCCGAGCGGGACCGCCAAGGCGGTCGCCGAAACAACCAAAACAACTGCTGCAAAGCCCTTCAACATCGTATAACTCCTCATTCTGAGGCCATGAGGCCTCATTTCTCTTAGCTAGACCCTGCCCACACACTCTCTGATCAAAGATGATACGCGGATAATGCGTGTATAGATCCCTTTATCAGATGGATCCGCCCTCAAACATAGTTCGCTATGGTCTGCCCCCGATGACACCTCTCCCTACAGCACCCTCCAAACCTCGCCCAACCCTTCTCAGGTCAGAACTCGCACTTCTGGCTGGCCTGATCACAACCGTGCTGACGTGGTTCATCATTCCAGACTGGTTTCAAGACCCCGGTGCCACGCCCATTCGATCAACCATCGTCTTTGTAGGGCTCTTCATTGTCATTCTGTGGTCGGCCTTCTCGGTAGTGCGCCACGCGGATTGCCTTGCCATCTTGCTCGGTGAACCACTCGGCACAATCATTTTGACCATTGCCGTTATTGGCATTGAAGTCACCATGATCGCAACTG
>CAVOCO010000241.1:0-3302 GCA_963694215.1 Phycisphaerae bacterium | reverse complement strand
CTCAAAGTATTCGGCGGCCAGGCAGACATTGATAACTATGCGATGCATCTTCGTACGCTCGGCGAGCCCATCTTCGGATGGGCAGACGTGTTGTGGATCATGCGTGTTGTGCTGCTGGCGTGTGTACTTGCCCACATCGTGACAGTCGTCTTGTTGGTGAAACAAAACAGAGGGGCACGCCCTCAGAAGTATCGCCGCCAGCACAGGGGGGCTGCGACGATCGCCTCCAGGCTGATGCAGGCTTCGGGCGTAGTAGTCTTGGTATTTGTCGTGCTGCATATCCTTCAGTTCACAACCGGCCAGGTGCAGCCAGCTCCTGTGCTCTTCAATGAGCAGGATGGCCACATGATGGCTGAGGTCTACGTCAATCTGCATGCCGCCTTCTCATTGTGGTGGGTTGCCGGCCTTTACATCTTTGCGATGGCCTGTATCTGTGTGCACTTGTATCACGGAGCCTGGTCCTTCTTGCAAACGCTCGGCTTTGACAATCAGGATCGCAATCGGTCATTCCGAATCTGGGCATGGATACTGTCATTTGGACTGTTCTTCGGATTCTCAGCGGTCCCATTCTGTTTCTTGACTGGGATCTTGCCGCCTCCGAGTGATGTGCCCGCTCAGACTCAACCTGCCAATTCGCCGGAGGCACCCTGACATGTTAGATCTAGACGCTAAAATTCCATCTGGCGACATTCGCACAAAGTGGCGAGACCATCTCGATCATGTGAAGCTCGTTGGCCCACGAAACCGTCCGAAGTACGACATTGTTGTCGTGGGCACCGGGCTCGCAGGCGCTTCGGCAGCATCCTCTTTGGCAGCGCAAGGGTACCGGGTGCATGTGATGTGCTTCCAGGATTCATCTCGCCGGGCACATTCCATTGCAGCTCAAGGTGGTATCAACTCGCCCAAGAACTACCGGAACGATGGCGACAGCGTGCATCGATTGTTCTATGACACCCAGAAGGGTGGCGACTTTCGGTCTCGCGAAGCCAATGTCTGGCGACTTGCAGAAGTGGCCAATGGCATTATCGATCAGTGCACGGCGCAGGGCGTGCCATTTGCTCGAGAGTATGGCGGTCAACTTGCGAACAGGTCCTTTGGTGGTGTGCTCGTAGAGCGAACGTTCTACTGCCGCGGCCAGACGGGGCAGCAGCTTATGCTTGGTGCGTATCAAGCACTTCATGAGCAGGTGGCCAAGGGCAACGCAATCATGTACCCACGTACTGAAATTCAGGACGTGGTCAATATTGACGGGCGCTGTCGCGGCGTTGTCTATCGGTGCCTCAAGACGGGTAAGATTCAGAGCCTCGCAGCAGATGCCGTTGTGCTTGCAAGCGGTGGCTATGGCAATGTGTTCTTTCAGAGTACGAATGCCTTCAATAGCAATGTGACCGCTGCCTGGCGCGCGCATAAGCGAGGGGCTGGCTTTGCGAACCCTTGTTACGTGCAGATTCATCCAACGTGTATTCCGGTGACCGGCGAGCATCAATGCAAGCTGACGCTGATGAGTGAATCGCTTCGCAATGATGGCCGCGTATGGGTGCCCAAAAAGGCTGGCGATACCAGAAGTCCAGATCAAATCCCTGAGAACGAACGCTACTACTACCTAGAAGAGCGTTACCCCTCATTTGGCAACCTAGTGCCGCGAGACGTCGCTGCTCGGAATGCCAAGTACGTGTGCGATGATGGCCTTGGTGTCGGCGGCAAACGTCAGGTGTATCTTGACTTTGCTGACGCTATCAAGGAGCGGGGTGCCAAAGTCATTGGCGAGCGATATGGGAATCTCTTCGATATGTATGAGGAGATCACAACTGAGTCGCCCTACAAGGTTCCAATGCGAATCTTCCCGGCCGTGCACTACTGCATGGGTGGTTTATGGGTTGACTACAATCTGATGACCAATGTGCCAGGCTTGTACGCCATCGGCGAATCGAATTTCTCTGATCATGGGTCCAACCGGCTTGGCGCGAGCAGCTTGATGCAGTGTCTTGCTGATGGATACATGATTCTTCCTCAGACCATCAATGACAGCTTGCATGACATCTACATGGACAAGGTGTCAACAGACCATCCTGCATTTGCTGAGCATGAGAAGCTTGCTCGTGAGCGAATTGACTGGTTGATGGCGAGAAAGGGTAGTCGTTCCCCGTTGTCGATTCATAAGGAACTCGGCGAAGTGATGTGGAATCACTGCGGCATGGCGCGAAACGCTGAGGGCTTGAAGAAAGCGATTGTTCAGATCGACCAGTTGAAGCATGCTTTTGAGCACGACATGGTCGTACCAGGTCGAGCAAATACGACAAATCAGGCGCTCGAGCGAGCTGGCCGGCTTGCTGACTTCCTTGACCTTGCTCACCTGATGTGCCGTGATGCACTCGAGCGCAATGAATCGTGTGGATGTCACTTCCGCGAAGAACATCAAACCGATGATGGTGAAGTGGTTCGAAACGATGAAGAGTTCTCCAACGTTGCGGTGTGGGAATGGAAGGGCGAGGGGATGCCCCATGAAAAGACCAATGAGGCGTTGTCATTCGACGCGCTTCCATTGATGACCAGGAGCTACAAGTGATGCGATTGATCCTGAATATTTGGCGTCAAGACGGGCCTGATGCAAAGGGCGCTTTTGATCGATTCGAAATCGATGGTGTCCAAGATGACATGTCCTTTCTCGAAATGCTTGATTCATTGAATGAGAAGATCATCAGTGAGGGTGGTGATCCTGTCGTCTTCGACAGCGACTGCCGAGAGGGTATCTGCGGCGCATGTTCATGCGTGATCAATGGCCGACCACATGGCCCGGGCCAGAAGTCAACGACCTGCCAGATTCGAATGCGAGCATTTGCTAACGGCGATGAACTGTGGGTTGAGCCATTCAGAAGCGTTGCCTTCCCTATCGTGAAGGATCTCATGGTCGACCGATCGGCCTTTGATCGCATTATTGAATCGGGCGGATATATCTCTGCGCACAGTGGTCCAAAGCCAGAGCCGAACGCCTCGCTTGTGCCACACCTGATCTCAGAAGAAGCAATGGATGCTGCTGAATGCATTGGGTGTGGGGCCTGCGTCGCGGCGTGTCCAAATGGCGCTGCCATGCTCTTTACTGGAGCCAAGGTGTCTCACCTCGGGCTGCTGCCGCAAGGTCAGCCAGAGCGATGGAAGCGAGCGCAGTCGATGGTGCAGCGTATGGACGAAGAGGGCTTTGGTGGCTGCACAAATTACGCTGAATGCCAAGATGCGTGTCCCAAGGGCATCAGTATCCGATTCATTGGTCGCATGAACCGCGATTACATGAAGGCTGCTCTGTG
>CAVOCO010000240.1:0-3319 GCA_963694215.1 Phycisphaerae bacterium | reverse complement strand
CAAGTATGCGTTCCCGACTGCGCCCGTCCTGCATCATGGCGTATGGAGGATCAACGAACAAGAGATCAATCGGACGCGGCGAACGAAGTAAACTGACCGCGCCAAGCGCATCGCCACGAAGCGTATCCGCCGTGTCCTCGCATCCAAGGTCCTTCACATTCTGTTCAAGCATTCCATAGATGTGCCGATCCTGTTCCACCATGAGCACTTCCGAAGCGCCGCGGCTCAAGGCCTCGAGCCCCATCGTGCCAACCCCTGCAAAGAGATCAAGCACCTTGGCCCCCTCACAGTGGCCACGAAGTATGTTGAATACCGACTCCTTGACCCGCTGGGTATAGGGCCGAGTCGTGTTCGCATCCGGCGGTGTTTGAAGTCGCCGGGACCTATATTGTCCACTAATGATCTGCAGCATTCCCGCAGGATCGGCCCCCGAGGCTCCCGCGTCAATGAGGACACCCATGACTGATCAATTTGATGCCCTCCCGTCAGCCCTTCGCAAGCAAGGAAAACTCGCTCGCTGCGGGGATGTACCAACGCTCCTAGTCCGGGCTGAGGAGGTGTCCGGGGGCCCTCCACCGCTTCTTCTGTGGATTCACGGCCGTACTGCGTTTAAGGAACTCGACCCTGGACGATATCTTCGACTCATGCGAAGAGGCATCTCAGTGTGCGCCATGGACCTTCCAGGCCATGGCGAGCGGATCGAGCAGCGGCTGCACGAGCCCGCCCACATCATGGAATCGATCCTTCAGGCTGCTGATGAGGTCGATACGGTCACTCGATTCGCGATCGATGCGCTTGGCGCCGACCCCGCCCGGGTTGCGATTGGCGGCATGTCAGCAGGCGGCATGGTCGCCTGCTCTCGCCTATGCCGGCCGCATCTCTTTGGGGCCCTTGTGCTCGAATCAACCTCCGGCAATTGGGCCGAACTGCCAATGCTCGATGTGGTTGATACCAAGTCAGCCGAGCGTATTGCCCAAGCAGATCCAATGCGGAATCTTGCGCATTGGAGGCCGCTGCCTCTGCTTGCCATCCATGCCAGACTCGACTCGTGGATACCCTTTGCAGGACAATGGCGATTTCTTGATGCCCTCGAAGCACTTGGTCCACCGTCGCTGATCACCCGCGTGGCCTACGATCGAACTGGGGCACCTGGTGAGCACGCAGGATTTGGATCGATGTCGAGCGATGCCAAGGACCGCCACTGTGACTTTCTTGCCCAACAGTTCCTGCAGCACACACATTGATCGGAGCCCGACCGCATGACCACCCACACCGCAGATGTACCCAACGCCGAAGGATGGTTTGGTCAATTTGGCGGACGCTTCGTTCCTGAAACGCTCATTGCTGCGCTCGATGCACTGGACGTAGCTTGGGCTGAGGCATCAAATGACCCTGTGTTCGTCGATCAGCTGCAGAATCTCTTGCATCACTATGTCGGTCGGGCCACGCCGATCACTGATACCCCGCGGCTGACTGCCGACACAGGCGGGGCTGCAATTTGGCTCAAGCGAGAAGATCTCGCACACACCGGCGCCCACAAGATCAACAACACCATGGGCCAGGTCCTGCTTGCCAAGCGAATGGGGAAGCACCGCATCATTGCAGAGACTGGAGCCGGACAACACGGCGTTGCGACCGCCACGGCGTGCGCACGATTCGGACTTTCCTGCGAGGTCTATATGGGCTCAGAGGATATCCGCCGGCAAGCACTCAACGTATTTCGCATGCAGCTGCTCGGCGCCACCGTGCACGAAGTGAACGATGGAAGCTGCACGCTGAAGGATGCGACCAATGCGGCCATGCGAGACTGGATGGGCTCGGTCGAATCGACGCACTACATACTTGGGTCTGTTGTTGGGCCTCACCCGTTCCCATTGATTGTTCGATCGCTTCAATCGGTCATTGGTACCGAAGCGCGAGCACAGTGCCTTGAGCGCATCGGCCGGCTACCTGACCACGTAGTGGCCTGTGTCGGCGGCGGATCAAACGCGGCGGGCATCTTCTACCCATTCCTCGATGATCTTGACGTATCACTTATTGGCGTGGAGGCTGGTGGGTCTGGACCGAATATCGGGCAGCATGCTGCGAGCCTCTGCTGCGGCACACCTGGGGTACTCCACGGCGCACGAAGCTACGTACTACAAGATGCAGACGGCCAAACCGCCCCCGTGCACTCATGCTCTGCCGGGCTTGATTACCCAGGCGTTGGCCCCGAGCACTCATGGTGGAAAGAACTTGGCCGCGCTCAATATGTCAGCGTGACTGACAACGAAGCACTTGACGCATTCGAATTGCTGTGCCGCCTTGAAGGCATCCTTCCAGCTCTTGAGTCATCCCACGCTATTGCTGCTGGTATTCAGCTCGCCAAGACACTCAGCCAAGACAAGATTGTGCTGATCAATCTCTCTGGTCGGGGCGACAAAGATGCTGTCGAGGTAAAGGATTTGCTTACTAATCGAGAGGCGGCAGCTTCGGCCTCAGGCGGATCTCCTGCAGAGCGCTGAATGTCCACCATCACCGGAAAGTGATCTGATGGCGACCAATCAGGCCTTGGATCGGTCTTCCAATTCCATCCATATGGCGGACGCGCAACATCAACCACGCACGCTGTGCCTGCAAGAACACGCCGGGCGATGACTGGCGTTGCCATTATGAAGTCGATGACCCGTCCTGATTCATGGGTGGCAACACCCTCGTGTGTCATGAGATCACGCAGCCCCGACTCTCGATACACCCGAACTGAGGCCTCGGATGCGCGAGCGTTGAAATCTCCAAGCACAACTACCCCGCTCTGTGGATGCGCCGCCTGCCACGACGCAATTGAAGCTGCGGTGTGACACGCTTCGGCTTCTCGCCGCCAGGTGTTGTTCTTTCCGCCACCAGACTTGTGATGCACGACAAACAACGCCATGACGCCTTCCCCATCATCAACCGTAACACGTAAGGGTGGCCGCGCATACGGAGCTGGATCTCCGGTACCCCGCAGCGGCCTATGGGCGCAGTCGGCATCATCCTGAGTGAGCATGACCGCATGCTCTACATGCGCAGACCGCAGTGGAATTCGGCTCAGGACAGCGCACTCCACTCCACGGTGATAGCCCCCATCGATTGATGCGATGTAGTCGTATCTCATGTCCGGCAGGAACGTGTCGCGAAACCATGTCAGGCACGCGAGTGATTCAACCTCTTGAAGCGTCACGATATCGGCATCAATGGCGCGGAGCACCTTCGCAATCGATTCGCAGCGGCCATGCGAAGTGGCCAGTGGCGCGTCATCCCATTGCCCCGAGAGAAAGGGGTCATCTACGTGGTCAAAGAG
>CAVOCO010000239.1:0-3343 GCA_963694215.1 Phycisphaerae bacterium | reverse complement strand
CTGCGTTCTTCCCTCTCGCTCCAGATCTGGAGTGGGACTCATACATGACCATCGGTGCGCTCTACTCGGACGGCACCCCCTTTGGGAACAACGCTCTCCAAGACATTGGCATCGACTGGTCGACGTGGGATCCTGCAGGCGGCAACCTGTCCGCTAATAACGGAACCCTCTTCGTCACACCAGCAGATCCACAGGGCGAGGCCATCGGCGGTCGCGTTCTCGTGGCTCAATTGACGACATTCTCAGGTGACGGCCCATGGGTGTACGACATCCACTTCAACGCGGGCTTCCAGGGCAAGGACGAGGCAGGCGTTACATGGCAAAGCGGCCATGAGATCTTCATCGGCGGCGTACCTGCTCCAGGTGCTGTGGCCCTCTTGGGTCTCGCTGGCCTCGCTGCCCGTCGTCGCCGTCACGCCTGATCGAGTCTTCCACTCGTCTGGATTTGCCAGGCTCCATACAGAGAACTTAAACCCCGCCGCTGCGTTCCCATGCAGCGGCGGGTTCTCTTTGCGCTTTGCGTATCACAGTGTGCTGTGGTCGAGCGCTGTCGGGCAGTGACGCGCGCGAAGGGGTGTTCGCGTGGATTCGCCGCGAGTTCAGAGCACTGCCAACGTTAAAAGTAGATCACGCAGCAGCGCAGCTGCGACCAAAATGTCAGGGAGGGCCAGTTGATCAATGGGCCCTCTCTACTGGGCCGACTTTCTACTCTCCGCTTTGGCCGCTTCTGGGCTGCTGTGTGTGAGAAGACGGCGACTCAGTGATCCGGTGATCAGGAGATGAGCACCGTGTGGTCGGGTTAGGTGGATTGGGGCTTGATCGCGGCTCGTAGGGGATCAAGCAGCGAGCCCCACGGCGCATGCCGTCCGACTGAGGATGCGTAGATTGGCTTGCGGACTTGATTGCTGCTGAGCGTCAGGACTGTGCGACCGGTTTCCCAAAATCTCAGGCATCGTTCGTCAAAGGGCAGATCGCAGAACTCGAGGAGCCGGCGTGTTTGACCTTCGAGGTCACCAACGAGGGTTTCATAATTCACTTCCAGAATCGGATAGTCCAGCGTTGCTTCCCAGTGGGCCATGAGATCTTGCGCAGAACGCCAGGTCGAACCAATCGCCGCAAGGTCTGAGGCATAGGAATTCGTGCCGGGTGGCAGTTTCTGGGTCCAGATTGACAATCCAAGGTCCATGGGATCTCGTGTGCAGTGAATGATGCGAGCATTCGGGAAGAGCAGTGCGATGAGCCCGACGTGCACGAAGTTTCCAAGTTGCTTATCAACGACTCTGCAGCCCACCGGAGCTCTAGATTTGAGGTCGGCGAGATAGGCCTCTGCAATGCTGGTGAGCCCTTGTTCGTTGACCTCTTGAAGCAGTTCGGGCCATGGGAGTTTTGTATCGAGCGTGGTGGACATTCCAAGCACCAACTCGGCGAGCGTTTCAATTTCACCCACGCCAGTGGCATCAGGATGCGCATCGATGATCTGTTCGACTAGTGTGGAACCGCAGCGGGGGAGACCGACTACAAAGAGAGGTCGATCGCTTATGCATTCAGCTCGAGGAAGTGTCGGCATGGAATCAGCCGAAAAGGCACGCATCAGGACCTCGTTGCGTTGCTGATCAATCTCGTCTGTCCATCCGCCCATCGATAAGGCATTGGCTTTCAAGAAGGCTTCGAACGCATTTTCATACTGCTCCGCTCGCTCAGAAGCTTGGCCGAGGCCAAACCACAGCCCACGCTGAACATCGTTCGTGCACTGAGTCGCAGGCAAATGTGCTCTGGCCACGCTGATCGCATCGTCGTACCGATGTTGCCGCATGAGTGCTCGAAGCTTTGGGATGGCTGTGATTGGTGTGTCTGGCGCCTTTTCAAGCGAAGCAACAGCTCGGTCAACCTTCCCCATGCGAAGATAGGTTTCAGCTTTGCCTGCGTGCGCTGCGTCGTAGTTGTTTTGAATCTTGAGGGCTGTGTCGTAGCGGCTAATCGCTGCGCGGTGGCGACCTGCGGTGGTCAGAACTTCCGCGAGTAAGGCGTGGTAATCAGCCCGACGCTTGTCACCGCGGAGGGCTCGCATCAAGAGTGATTCAGCATCGTCGAGCCGTCGCTGCATAGAAGCAATTTGGGCGCGTATTGCAAGGGCTTCATGATCGTTGGGCCGGGCTTTGGCGTGCTCGCTCAGTAGCAGATCGGCTTGGGCAATTTGCCCGGCGCGGAGTAGTGCATTGGCCTGTTCACGGAGTGCTCGATCTTCGTGGGAGCCCATTGATGCTACCCCTTGACTAGTTCTTCATTTGTTGGGAATCGGTCAAGTGCCTTGAGCAACTGTTCGATCTGCGTTGCAGGCTTCATGCTCAAGAGCCGACGCCGAAGCGCTGTAATCGTCTTGAACTCAGCAGGCTCGAGTAGTAAGTCTTCTTTGCGTGTTCCGGATGCAGCGAGGTTGATGGCTGGGAAGAGACGCTGCTCAGAAATCGATCGATCAAGGATCAACTCCATGTTGCCAGTTCCCTTGAACTCCTCGAAGATTACTTGGTCTGCCCTTGAGCCCGTGTCAACAAGGCACGATGCGATGATCGTGAGTGATCCGCCTTCTTCTGCCTTTCGAGCTGATCCAAACATTTTCTTGGGAATCTCAAGTGCTCGTGAATCAAGGCCACCGCTCATCGTACGGCCACTATTGCCGTGCTTGCGAGAGTTATTGAACGCGCGGCCAAGCCGTGTGAGCGAGTCAAGCAGGACAACCACGTCGCGTCCAGCCTCAAGCATGCAGCGTGCTCGATCAATCGCAATTCGGCCCAGCGTGATGTGGCGATCAATGTCTTCGTCGTTTGAGGAGGCAAGCACTTGTGCTGGAACGTTGCGGCGGAAGTCTGTAACTTCTTCCGGTCGTTCATCGATGAGCAGGGCGATCACTTCAACGTCGGGATGGTTATGCATGATGCCAGCTGCAATATTCTGCAGGAGTATCGTCTTGCCAGCCTTTGGCGGGGCGACAATGAGCCCACGTGTGCCAAAGCCAATTGGGCAGAATAAGTCAATCAGGCGACAGGCAGCCGGGCAGCCAGGATGCTCGAGCGTCAGGCGAGGCTGTGGATCGATTGGCGTGAGCTCTTCAAACGGCTTGCGATCAGCCCAAACTTCGGGTGTGAGGCCCTCGATCTCAATGACAGATTCCACAACTGCCCGTGGATCACGACGTGGTTTCCCCGAACGCCGCTTGGGACGCTTCAGGGTGACATTGGCGGTGACGAGTTGGCCGGAGCGCAGGTCGTACTCTTGGGCAACTTCCGGCGGAACGATTGGATCGTTGTCGTCCGTCACGATGCCGTTCTCGAACTGCCTGATTTTG
>CAVOCO010000238.1:0-3348 GCA_963694215.1 Phycisphaerae bacterium | reverse complement strand
GGGCCATCATCGCGCACGAGGCACCGATGACCTGTGGAATCGGCGCAGAACTTTCCGCCCGGATCATGGAACAGTGCTTTCTGAACCTCCAAGCACCAGTGCAACGCGTGACCGGCTTTGACACCATCATGCCGTACTACAAACTTGAACTTGATTACCTGCCGAATGCTGAACGCATCAGCAAAGCAATTGCCGAAACCGCAGCCTACTGAACCCGAGAAGGTCACTCCCCATGGTCATGAAACAACCAGACGATCGATCACAATTCCTTCTGCCGGATCTCGGTGAAGGTGTGATGGAAGCAGAACTCATCAGTTGGAAGGTGGCTCCTGGCGACACAGTCAAGGAGCACCAAACCCTTGCTGAGATGGAAACTGACAAAGCCTTGGTGGAAGTGCCTAGCCCGTGGTCTGGGAAGATCAAAGATCTCAATGGCAATGTGGGTGACATTATTCTCGTTGGCGATGCGCTCGTGACGTATGACATTGGTGCCGCAGCCACTCCTGCTCCAGCGTCCCCGTCTGCTACGGAGCCCGAGTCTGCGGAGCGCGAAGATGCTGGCACCGTCGTTGGAAACGTCAGTGAGACGCTAACGATGCCGAGCAGCTTCCAGCGAGCTTCGTCGCCTGCGGCGTCCAATGCAGATGGTGGCAGATCACTTGCGACACCAGCCGTACGACGCATTGCCCGTGATCTCAATATCAACATTGACATCGTGTCGGGCACTGGCCGCGGTGGCCGCGTGACCGCATCTGACATTCAGTCTCACGCCACCCCTGCAACCGCAGCAACAGTCATAACCCCGGCGCCGGCGCCTGCGCCTCCAGTGCAGGATCAGATTGCACTTGCGACCCGTGTATCACAACCAATTGAAGGTATCGCTGAGCGGATTCCATTCCGGGGCGTACGCCGCAAGATCGCCGAGGCGATGCAGCACTCACTCAAGACAGCAGCGCACTTCTGCGTCACCGAAGAAGCTGATATCACCGATCTTGAACGCCGCCGCAAGGGTCTTGAGTCACTGCTCGGTCGACGAATCAGCCCCTTGCCATTCGTCTTGACAGCGGTGTGCAAGGCACTTCGCGAACACCCACGCATGAACTGCACCGTTGATGACTTCATTGATGAAATTCAGATTCGAAGCGTGGTCAATCTTGGATGCGCTGTAGATACCGAACACGGACTGATGGTCCCGGTAATGAAGGATGCCGACAAGCTGGGCCTTGTTCAACTTGCGGACCGCCTCGGCGAGCTCGCTGTGCAATGCCGAGATCGTTCCATTGACCGCGAGGACCTCACCGGAGGTACGTTTACAGTCTCAAGTGTCGGTAATTGCGGTGGCATGTTCACAACGCCAATCATCAATTATCCTGAGGTCGGCATTCTTGGTGTGGGTCGATCCCGCGAGCAAGTTCTGACAAAGAACGGTGCATTCTTTGCTGGCATCAGTCTTCCAATGAGCCTCTCATGCGACCACCGTGTTGTTGACGGCGCCGAAGCAGCTCGGTTCCTCACGACAATCAAGCGACTGCTTGAGACTCCAGAGCTCATTCTCCCCACGTTCTAGAAGGTTGGGACCAAGATGAACCAGTCCCCTTCGGCCTGCACACGAAACGCAGCGTCGCCTGGTTCATGGTCGAGAACGAGTGTCCATGACTCGCTCGCTGCTCGCTCAAGCAGCATCCGCTTTGACAGCATGTTCTCATATGGAAGCATGTCATAGCCCATGCTGTAGGGCGCCCCGACATGATGACGTGTTGGGCAGACGTCTCCGGGAAAGCATATAACTCCGTCGTGTGTGTCAACCAAGATCGCCTGTTGTCCCCACGTGTGACCAGGCATGGGCCACGATCGAATTCCGGGCAGGATGTCGCACTCTCCATCAAGCAAATTCACACTGTTCGCAATTGGGTCGAGATGCGTTCGCAAGTACGTGCCGGTCATGGTTGATCTATTCGCCAAAGCGTCTTCCCACTCACGGCCCTGTACGTGTACTGCTGCGCCCCCAAACACGGGCACAACATCATTGTCAGACTTCCGTGTCAATCCACCCGCATGATCAAAGTGTAGATGTGTCACAATAACGTCGTTAATTTCGCGTGGCGACACATTGTGTTCACGCAACGCGTCGACAATAGTGCGATCTTCAATAGCAAATATTGACCGCATCTTTTCAGACCACTTGTCACCGCATCCGGTCTCAATAAGAACTGCCTGGCTTCCGGACTTCAACAAGAGGCAATTCGTCTGCAGACCAATTCGGTTCGACTCGTCTGGTGGCGACAAGCGGGACCACATGACCCGGGGCACGACGCCAAACATTGAGCCGCCATCAAGCCGAAGTGATCCGGCTCGCAGAAGGGTCCAATTCCAATTTGGATGCTCAAGCACCGACGGGCGTCTGGGCTTGCACGAAACGAACAATGGTGTCCGCAACCCGTGTACGCTGTGACTCTGTCAGTTCAGAGTAGATCGGAATTGCAATACTCTCTTGCGCGGCTCGCTCGGTATGAGGAAGATCACACGCTGGCAAGTGCTGAAAGCACTCCTGCAAGTGAAGCGGTACGGGATAATACACATCGTGCCCAATTTTCTCATCGGCAAGATGAGCACGTAACCCATCCCGAACATGTGCTGGAACCCGGAGTACGTATTGGTTGTAGATATGCCGCGACGGTGTGGCGGGACGCGCTGGCACAAGCAGTGGCAACGCGCCATCGCTCATCGATCTAGAGGTGTCCACTGCGCCAGCTGAGCGGAACATCTCGTCGTAATGCATGGCATTTGCTCCCCGCGCATCGGACCAGGCATCAAGATGGGGCAGCTTGGCATTCAACACCGCAGCCTGCATGGCATCAAGGCGGCTATTCAGTCCAACCTCTTGGTGATAATACTTCGGGTCCATCCCGTGATTGCGGAGCCGGCGAAGGTGCGCAGCAGTGTCATCGTCGTTGGTGGTAATCATGCCGCCATCGCCAAATCCACCAAGGTTCTTGGATGGGAAGAAACTAAAGCACCCAGTTGTTCCACGTGAGCCCGTTGCAGCTCCTGTTGTGTCGCGCGATCCAATCGCCTGCGCGGCATCTTCAATCAGTGGAATACAGAACTCCTCGGCCACAGCAAGCATGCCACACATATCAACGGCCTGCCCAAAGAGGTGCACTGGCATGATTGCTTTAAGTGACGTGCATCGTGCTGCGGCAGATCGAATCGCCTCAGCTGTGCTGTTGTATGTCACAGGGTCAATGTCCACCCACACTGGCCGAGCGCCAAGGCGCCAAATGGCCCCAGCGGTTGCGAAGAATGTATAGGAGGGACAAATAACTTCGTCGCCTTCGCCAACGCCAG
>CAVOCO010000237.1:0-3353 GCA_963694215.1 Phycisphaerae bacterium | reverse complement strand
AAACCACCTCCGCCGCCAAAGGCGCCCAAGATCGCGCCGCGTTGGCCGCTCGACATTCGCCGAATAGAAGTGGCATGGCTGCGCACACATGAGGACCTTCCACCAATGGATCTCTGCCTGACGCAGATGATCCGGTTTGATCAAGATGGACATCGTTTGACGGCCCCGATCAACAAGCGCGGTGGCGTAGAACTGAGCATCAACGACATCAATGGGGCCGGCGGAGCCAAGTTTGAGCCTTCCGCCATGCGGCTTATTGAAGGTCGTATTCTCACATGCACCGAATACTCCGGCTTACTTGGCGCGCGCATTCAACTGCGACTTGAGCCATCGCGTGGTGGGCGCGGCCCATTCGACTTGTGGGTGCTCGTTGATGTGCCATTCCTTGGCACTACTCCGGCAAAAAATATTCCTGCAAAACTATTGCTGTTGCCGGTTGTTGAGAAGGGTGCGCCATGATTCGCAGTCTTGTTGTCGGAGTTGTCGTGTTGATCGCGACTTCGTGTAGCGGAACACCGAAAGGCCCGGCAATAGCGCCGAGTCTTGAGATGTACCTCAAGACTGAAGACGGGCGGCAAGTGCGGTACGACCTCGCGTCTGACGGAACGCTTCGGTTTTCCGGAGGGAATGACATTCTGCTTGACGTGTGGTCATGGACGGGGCGTGTTACACGCTCAGAAGGCGATGCCCTAAAGGACATTGTTTCGACGCCGAACTGGGCAACCCAATCGGGCGAACAAACTGGTAACGCGTGGGTGATAACACTGCGAGATCGGGACGGCCGCCACAACTACCAAGTCAATGGCGGATCGCCTGCCATCGATTCAGCATGGGACATTCTGAGTGAAGCTGGCCGGGCTCGCCTGCAGAGTGACATTGACCGGTTGCCTCGCCCTGACATCGACAAACTTGTTGAGCGTCGCACTGCCGCGCAGATCGGGTCGGCGGAATGAGACAACGTGGTTTCAGTCTTATTGGTCTGCTTGTAGTCATGGCCATCATGGTGGTGATGTACGCCATGTTTGCCGAGTCGCTTAAGGGCATCGGAAGTGGCACAAGCGAAAACGGCAAAGCGGTACCTGTCAACAAGGGTCGAATTAAGGACATGTTTCAGTTGCAGCAGCTGATGGCGACGCTCAATACAGCGGGCCTCGGTGGCGACGGAACATTTCCACGCCCAAGTTCGCTTACTGGCAATGCAGGCGATGACACAACGGCCAATGTGTACAGCTTGCTTATTGCCCAGCGTGTGATTTCCGCAGACATGTTGATCTCGCCACTGGACAACGCAATTGCGGAGGTGTACACCGATTACCAGTGGAACGCATGGGACCCTAGTAATGGTGTTCGGTGGGACACTGGCTTCTCGGCCAACCTCGACGACTACACCAATGTTTCGTACGCCCATCTTGTGCTGCACGGCGACCGTGACCGCAATTGGTCAAGTCGTCATATGGACTCGTCGTTTCCAATCTTCTCAAACCGCGGCCCAGAAGATGGCATTGCCACGGCTGACTCGCTGACATGTGATGTGGACACAGGTCGCTGGGCCGGCTACGTCACCTTCGGCGATGGACACGTCACGCTTCTCAACGGCGCCGCAAACGCCACCCGAAATGCATCGACTGGTCCCGACAATTTCTTCCGTTTCGACGACGACCGCCGCGCGAGCGATGCAGTGCTCGGTTTTACCGAGTCAATAGATACAGCCGGCCCGACAATGCAGTGGGATTGACCCCGCCGCGATTCGAGATCGCATTCTTGGGTCACCTTCAATACTGCTTCTTCAATACTAGTCACCCGCCAATAGGGGCTTAAGAAGCACCGATTTTGGGATAATTTGATGGGTATCTAGTGTTGGGGGCCTGGTCGGCATCGAATGCACGCGCAAACTGAACACTGCCAAGGCTGCGCGGTTTGGACGTGTATTTCTCCTATTGGGCGTATTGGCCCCGTGATCAGAACCGCTAAAGGGTCAAATTACGTCCAATCGAAATTCGGGAGAACTAACGTGCCGAGGGCGGGCTATTACCTTCCATGAAATATCTCTTCTGCACCGTAGCATTGTTTCTTCCTGGCCTTGCACTGGGTCATGGCACAGCCATCTCGCCCATGAGCCGCGTGTACCGCGTATTCCTTAGCAATCCTGAGAACCCAAACTTTGAGCTTGCGGCCAATGCAGTGACTACTGACGGCACACAGTCGTACTACACCTGGAATCAACTCTCCCGAAACGTGCCGGAGGCCGTAAATGCTGGCTTGCCGCCTGGCTTTGACTACTCGCCATGGTTGCCCGATGGCCACATTGCTAGTGGCGGGCGGTTTGATGCAAACTCGCAGGACTATGAACTGACTTATGGTGGGCTCGACCAGGCAAGCGTTGACTGGCCAACCACACCGGTACAAGCGGGCGAAACTATTGAGGTCGATTTTCTTGGCACGTCTCCTCATGAGCCCAGCACATGGGATGTTTGGATGACAACTTCAGATTGGCAGGCAGACACGCCGCTGACCTGGGGGCAACTCGAGTTTCTTGGCAGGCCTTCGGTCAGTCTTGAGAATGGACACTTTCGATTTGACCAGATGATCCCGGCAGATCGCAGTGGTCACCATGTTCTCTTCATCGCATGGCAGCGTGACGATCCGGTCGGCGAGGTCTTCTTTTCTACATCTGATATTGATGTGCTGGGCGCTACCGCTCCGGGCGACATCAATGGGGACGGCGTAGTGGCACTGGATGATTTGCTCGCCATGATCAGCATGTGGGGTCCCTGCGGCGAGGGCGATCAGTGCCCAGCTGACCTCGATGGTGATGGCCTTGTCAATGTGGTCGATCTCTTGGTGTTGCTTGAATCTTGGTCGGCCTAATCACGGTCGTTCCCCGCAGCCTCAGCTCCGTCACTGGCGGGAGAGGCCGCGATATTGGACACCGAGCACCCGCGCCACACGAACCGCAGACCTGAGGCACCTTCAATTCTGAACACCACTCAGTCTGACCCCCACCAAGTGCCGCTTTGATGGCGGACTTGGTGGGTGGTCAGTGTTTGCGAGTGATCGGCGTTTGTGATCTGGCATCCGGCCGATCAAATAGGCTGAGCAGGATTCGAACCTGCGACCTGGCGATTATGAGTCGCTTGCTCTAACCCCTGAGCTACCAGCCCGCCGAGCCATGTGGCTCATTGTCGATTCTACCGATCTGTGAGAACTGCGAGCAGTTCATCGTGCAAGTAACCATTAGTTGCCAGCCCAGGGGTGACATCAGAGCGGCCCTCTCGCTGGCCATTCCAGTCGGTGAACCGCCCGCCCGCCTCGTGCAGTACTGCGATAATGGCGCTGATATCCCACGGATTGAG
>CAVOCO010000236.1:0-3369 GCA_963694215.1 Phycisphaerae bacterium | reverse complement strand
GTGAAGGGGAAGCCATCGCCTGGCATCTCGCTGAGTGCCTCAAGGTCGACCCGACCGTGGCAAAACGCGTGACCTTCAATGCCATCACCAAGTCCGAGATTCAAGCCGCGTTCGCAAACCCCTCCGCCATCAATATTCCCCGGGTCAACGCGCAGCAAGCACGCAGAATTATCGATCGCATTGTGGGCTATCAAGTGTCCCCCCTGCTCTGGCAACGGGTTGCGGGCAACCTGAGCGCTGGTCGCGTTCAATCACCGGCTGTACGGCTGGTTGTTGAGCGTGAGTACGAAATCAGGGCCTTCATTCCAGACGAGTATTGGCAAACCGAAATCAGACTGTCGCCAGAGTCTGGACGCTGTGTGAAACTTGCCAAAGAATGGGCAACTTTGCACGAAGGCGAGAAACCACCAACACGCAAGGTTGAGACGCAGTGGCTCAGCGAGCACAGTGGATTCACCGCAACACTGGCGCGACTTGGCGACGACTCTGCAGAGATGAAACTTCCGCATAAAAAGTGGTCCGCCGGCTGCAAGGCCGAAAAAAATCACAAGGCTCGGCTACTTGAACTTGGCGAATCGATTGGGCTTCTCAAACCGACACTTGGAGAATCTGCCGACGAGGAAGGAAAAGGGCCTGCTGTTCGAGTCCTTCGCCTTGAGGGCGACATGGACCCTGCCGCGCGGTGGGAAGTCTCTTCCATTCAATCAAAGCAATCACGGTCCAAGCCACATGCACCGTTTATCACGAGTAGTCTCCAAGCCGCAGCGGCCAACACACTTGGCTTCACGGCCCGTCGAACGATGGGTGCTGCACAGGGTCTCTACCAAGGCGTAGAGATGCCCGGCGAGGGGCAAGTCGGCCTCATCACCTACATGCGAACGGACTCAACCCACGTCACGCCCGAGGCGATCGCCGCAGCTCGATCCTTTATTGATAGCACGTGGAGCAGTGAATACCTGCCCGAGAAGCCCATCGCGTATCACTCAAGCAACCGGCAAGCGCAGGAAGCACATGAGGCCATTCGACCGACAGACGTAAGTCGCCGCCCTGAAAACCTGCCCGCCTCGCTGAATGAAGACCAACGCAAGTTGTACGGCCTGATCTGGCGACGCTTTGTCTCAGGCCAAATGGTCCCTGCCGTATGGGATCGCACAGAATTCCGCCTCAAGCGATCTGACAAAGAAACCTCCGCTGAATTGAAAGTGGCTGGCCGAGCATTGAATTTCGATGGCTGGTACCGCGCCGCTGGCGTGCCGAGCTCAGAAACAGATCAGACTCTGCCGAACCTGAAGAAAGGTGATGAGCTTGCGGCCTTTGCTGTTGAACCACGGCAAAAATTCACTGCGCCGCCTTCTCGTTACACCGAGTCATCGCTTATCAAAAACCTTGAACGCGAAGGTATTGGACGACCATCCACCTACGCGAGCATCATTGAGAAGATTCAGCAGAAGTACGTCGAGAAGATTGATCGGTCCTTCCACCCCACTCCTATTGGCGAGGTTGTGACCGAAAAACTGACCGAGGCCTTCCCGAGATTGATGGACGTGGGCTACACGCGATCAATGGAATCTGACCTCGACCGTGTCGCATCTGATGATGCCAATTGGGTCGCGACACTACACTCGTTCTACGGGCCGTTCAAGACGGCACTTGCCGAAGCGTACGAAACGATGACGCATGCACGGGCTGAAATGACGCCCGCTCCATACAAGTGCCCAGAGTGCGGCGCCCAAACCGGATACCGACTCGCCCGCAGTGGACGTCGATTCCTCTCGTGCGCAACCTATCCCGACTGCACGTTCGCCACTGGCGTCGACCGAGACGGAAAACCTCAGATGGAGCAACGCGTCAACGTTGCGTGCCCAGAAGATGATTCTCCGATGATCTTGCGGCAAGGTCGGTTTGGCCCATTCATGGCATCGGTCAATTACCCAGACGTTAAGATGGTGCTCAACGTCGACAGGAATGGCGGCATCAAGATCCCTTCTGTGCCGCCGCTGGTCACTGATCTGAAGTGTGACAAGTGCGACAAGCCACTCAATCTTCGTAACGGCAAGCGAGGACCATGGCTTGGCTGCAGCGCATTCCCGAAGTGCCGTGGACGCGGCAAGTGGGCGCCACTTGAAGAAGGCAAGAAGTCCGAACTCGAAGCCGCCCTTGAAGCCCACGAGAAAGCCAACCCACGGCCAGTCCTCAAAAGGCTCGACGGCGATTCAATTCCCGAGGGCACCCCTGTAGCCGACCTACTCCTTCCAGGCGAGGATGTCGAGCTCGAACTGTTCACAGACAACGCCAAGACCTGATCCTTTCTTGCCCGAGGACGCTGTTCATCTGCTCGTGGCTCCCCGCGTCGAAGCAGCGTTTCTTCCTACACTGTCCGACATGGAACGAAGGACTACACGGCAACTCACTCTTGGCGATGATCGCACCGGGCTTGTTCGCATTGGAGGCGACGCGCCCATATCCGTCCAAACGATGACGTCGGGGTACACCTACGACATCGATGCGTGCGTGACCGAAATCAACCGACTCGCCGCAGCTGGCGCCGACATTGTTCGAGTGGCGGTACCAAAGCGATCCGACACCGAGGCATTGCCTGAAATACTCAACCAGACCAAAGTGCCCATCGTGGCCGATGTGCACTTTCACTACAAAAGAGCACTCGAAGCGGTCGAAGCTGGCATCCACAAGATCCGGCTCAACCCCGGAAACATTGACGACCGTGAGCAAGTGAACGCAGTCATCGACGCCTGCGCTGAACGAAACATTCCGATCCGCATCGGCGTCAACGAAGGTTCGATAATCGAACGCAAAGACAAACAGCAGCGTATGGAAGAACTCGGCAAGTTCTTCGCCGACCATCGCCAAGGCCATCTGATGGCCATCATGATCGCCAAGCTCGAGGAATACCTCGAAATCTTTCAGGCCCGCGACTTCCACAACATCTGCATCAGCGCAAAGTCAATGGATGCGCGACTCGCGATCGATACCTACCGTGAAATATCAAAGCGATTTGACTATCCATTGCACCTTGGTGTAACACACGCTGGACCACGCGAAACAGGATCGATTCGCAGCGTCGTAGCACTTGGAACACTGCTTGCTGAAGGCATCGGCGACACACTCCGAATCAGTTATGCCAGTGATGCGGTCTTTGAAGTAGAAGACGGCCTCGAGATGCTGTGGTCGCTTGGACTTCGCGAGCGAGTCGGCGCCGAACTTATTGCGTGCCCGACCTGCGGCCGCATTCAAGTTGACTTATTCCGGCTTGTGCAAGATGTCCGAAATCGACTCGCTGCCGATATCCAAGTACCGATGAAGGTTGCCGTCATGGGATGTGTAGTCAATGGGCCCGGCGAGGCTGAGGGC
>CAVOCO010000235.1:0-3370 GCA_963694215.1 Phycisphaerae bacterium | reverse complement strand
CACCGAACATCTACGCACCCCTCTGCGTAGGTCCTTTCAGGGGGGTATCCGTGCGCCGGGACCGAACGGGTATTGCTTCTGCGTCCCACTGGACTGACTATGCCACGATCAACATCATCTCCTTTGCCCGCTTCAGGCCGCTCCGCCGACGCGGACCCCGTTCATCCGGTCGAGGACACGTTGCTCCGAGAGATCCTCAGTACGAGGGTCGACTACGTTGAGTCTGAGGAGTTTCTCCGTCCAGGTGCTGAACGCAGGCTCTTTGATAATGCCCCGTTAGTTCGACAGCCCGATGTCACCTGGTATCGCCCTCTCATGGACCCCATGGGCACGTCCACCGTCAAGATCCCTCGGGGCAAGGAGTCGGTTGTGTTGACCGCCGCCGAGGAACGCACCATCTTTTTGCAGTACAACTACGCCCGCTTTCGTGTGCGTCGCATGCAGGATCGAATCAAGTCAGATCGTCCCGGTATTCGGCAACGACAGGAATTGCTGCGGTGGTACAGCGAAGCCCGGCGCCTTCGCCATCAGATTGCCGATTCCAATCTAGCCCTGGTTCTGGCAATGTCCAAGCGATTTCGCCTCGGCGATATGGACTTTGGCGACCTTATCTCTGAAGGCAATATGGCTTTGCTTCGAAGTGTTGACAAGTTTGACGTAGGGCGAGGGTTTAAGTTTTCAACGTACTCATGCCGCGCAATTCTCAAGGCATTCTCACGTCATAGCGGAAAGCACCTGCGCTATCGACAACGGTTCGGCGCAAACTATGACCCAGACTTTGAACGATCAAACTTCCCAGCTGAACGCCGTGCCGAATCGGTTCGCGAAAGCGCTGATGAAGTGAAAAATATCGTGCTCGAAAATCATGCATCGCTCACCGATGTTGAGCGGGCAGTGATCCACCACCGCTTCCGCATAGGACCCGGCGACGCATCGGGTTTGCGGCATGAGCGGCCACGGACGCTCGCTCAGGTTGGCAAGCTGATTGGCTTGACCAAGGAACGAGTTCGCCAGATACAAAATAAGGCTTTGCGGAAGCTTCGTTTTGCGATTGAAGAGAATTCATTGCCACTGCACTTGCGAGCTGGGTAGAACCAAAGCATCTTTCGTGTCTTGGACAGCTCAAGTGCGGGACACCAGGGACACCAGGGACTCGCTGCACGCTACGCTGTCCGTTGTGAGCACCAATTCATCCAATGTGTCGCTGCCGGTGATGTCTCAGAAGAAGCCCAAGGCTATCGGCTGGGGCCGTCGGTGGGGGTTCCGACTGGCAGTGCTGGTGACTGTCCAGGTTGCGATGATCCTTCATATTCTGGTGTGGTGGTTGGGTGTTCCGTGGGGATGGGAAACGCTCTCGCCGGTTGAGCCGTCGGAGTCGATCCAAACGGTATCCGATGGCGTCATAAACGCGGGGGCCATCTTCTTTGCGGTGGCGCTCTTGTCCACGGCGGTGCTGGGACGATGGTTCTGCGGATGGGGATGCCACATCATGCTGCTGCAGGATTGGTGTCTTCGGCTGCTCAGTTTGCGCGGTATTCGTCCTCGTGCCTTTCGCAGTCGATTGCTGCGCTGGGCGCCGTTGTGCCTTGCCGTGTACATGTTCATATGGCCCATCTTCTATCGGTTGGTGGTGGCGCCCTATACGCGTCCCGACTTGGGGTGGCATGGATTTCGTGTTGAATTGTTAACAAGCGATCTTTGGGCAACCATGCCTGGGTTCTGGGTGTCGCTGGTGTTTTTGTTCCTATGTGGGTTTGTGACGGTCTACGTGCTGGGAGCGAAGGGATTTTGTACGTATGCCTGTCCCTATGGTGGGTTTTTTGCCCCACTCGATCGAGTGTCAATTCGCAGGGTCGTTGTCAACGACGACTGCGGGGGGTGTGCTTTGTGCACAGCAGTTTGTACGTCGAATGTACGTGTTCATGAGCAAGTGGCCGCCTATGGAAGCGTTGTTGACCCAGGCTGCATGAAGACGACTGACTGTATCGATGCGTGTCCGAATGGCGCCTTGTCGATGAAGTGGGCGAAGCCAGCAATTGCAACAGGGGTTCGATCAACTGGCAGCAAGCCTCAACTGAAGTGGGATGTGTCATGGACCGAGGAAATCATTCTCGCGGTGTTGATGATGCTGTCCTTTTTGGCCTGGCGCGGTGCCTATGGTCTTGTTCCAATGCTTTTATCGCTCGGGGCCGCGGCAATTGTCGTGTGGATGTTGTGGAAATCGTGGCGCACGATCCGTGATGCCAATGCTTCGTTTCATCGGTGGGGGCTCAAGCGATCAGGGCATATCACGCGTGGTGGGGTTGTGTTTTTCGCTGCGACGGCCATTGCCTTTGCAGCTACCGCGCAGGCTGCTGCTTCGCATATGCTTGGATGGAAGGCCGACCAGATAGCAGAGGGGTTTCGCCAGCAGATTTCCTCTCCGATGCGTGCGGGGTTTACAAGTCTGACTGCAAGCGAGCAAGCGCAAGCCCGAGATGGGATTGACTGGTATCGGCTTGCCGGATCGATGCGCCGCGGCGGCCTAGGCATGGCGAGTGATCCGAATGATCTGCGTTCGTCTGCTCGAATTCACGCGCAACTCGGCGAACTTAAACAGGCTCGCGTCTTGCTGGACGAAGTCCAGATTATGTCCAAGCCAAATGAGTCGCTTGCGATTGAGCGATTCATGCTTGGTGTTTCGCTTGATACGTATGTCGACGTCATGGCCTGGGTTGACGGACGTTTGATCGCTCATGTTGGGTGGGCACAGCTGCGAGCGGTCGCAGTTGACTGGGCAGCATCACGTGGAGACTTTGTTGCGGCTGGGAGATTGTCGCTCGCCCCCGATACCTATAAGTATGCAGCCATTGGCGCCATGCAGCAGGGTGATATGGATACCGCAGTTCACTACATGCAGCGATATTTGCAAGCCGTCCCGTCAGACGCGCTCGCTTGGGCTACGCTTGGGCGTGTCTTGTTGGTCACGGGCGACGTAGCAGGCGCTGACAAGGCAATGAACTCAGCACGCGCATCGCGAGACGCGCTTGATACAGCAGCTATGCAATCGCTCGATCGTGAAGTGGCAGCCTATGCGGCAGAGCGCCGAGTGGTCACTGGTCAGGATGCGCCCTGAAAAACTGCGGCGAGTTCTTCTCTGGTCTCTGCTTGGTACGCGGCCTCTCGTGTCATGCGATCGCACATCAGGCGGCTAATGCCGCCGAGTACTTGAATGTGCGACGCAGTATCGTCGTGTGGCGAGAGCACAAGGACAATGAGTCGAACTGGCTTTTGGTCGAATGATTGAAAGTCAATCGGCGTGGCCGGTTTGCCAATGGCAAGCGTGAGGGAGTTAACGCAGTTGCAGCGACCGTGCGGCACGGCAAGCCCT
>CAVOCO010000234.1:0-3372 GCA_963694215.1 Phycisphaerae bacterium | reverse complement strand
CGAGCGACAAAGCACTCGCGTCAAGCAGGTTGCCAAGCAAGGCGGCATTGATGTGGTGGCCGTGAATCAAGCAGGCGCTAATGACGATCTCGTCTTCGGCGGCGAAGTCATTCATGCTGGTCCAGCGGGCGATATTCAAGTGGAGCGATACCCTTTCTGCCGGCTCAGCGATGAGCTCGTGGTGCACATTGGCGGGCCGGTTGCGTCGCAGTATCAGAACGATAACGGCCGGTGTTCGGATGATCTTGTTCGGGCGCTTGCCCTGTGCGAGTCCATTGATGGATACGTAACGAAGACTCACACCGCCGGTGTGCTGATTGGTCTCAGCGGCGGTATTGACTCAGCCTTGACAGCAACCCTAGCCGTAGCCGCGCTTGGGCCGTCTCGTGTTCGTGGTGTCGCGATGCCGTCGCGGTACTCGGCAGATGAGAGTCTCGGCGGAGCGGCACGCTTGTGCGAGTCGCTCGGAATGGATCCGCCGCTTGTCTTGCCAATAGAAGAAGCACACCTAGCTGTTCGGTCCATCATGGAAAGTGGCGGAGCAATGCTCGAGGACGGCGAACTTCCTGATCAGAATGTGCAGGCCAGGATTCGGGGTCAGCTCCTGATGGCGCATTCCAATCTTAGTGGCGCACTCGTGCTTGCAACAGGCAACAAGTCAGAACTCGCAGTGGGGTACAGCACGCTGTATGGCGATATGTGCGGCGCACTCGCAGTGCTCGGGGACGTTCTGAAGACGCAGGTGTATGCGATGTCTGAAGCCATCAATGCTGATCCTGCCGCGATTGGTTTGAAGCGCCCCCCAATTCCACAAGAGACGATTGACCGGGCGCCGACCGCTGAGCTCGCTCCAGACCAATGCGACCAAGACTCATTGCCGCCTTACAAGGTGCTCGATGCCATTATTCAGTGTGTAGTGGATGAGGATGAGTCAGCCGAGCGAACGGCAGAGATCACGGGGCTTGATCTCGAATTCGTTCGACACTGGATGCAGATGATCGACCGGAATGAGTTCAAACGCTGGCAGGCCGCCATTATTCCGAAGGTGTCCCGCCGGGCATTTGGCCGTGGACGTCGGTGGCCACTTGTCGCCAAGACACGGTGAAGCTCTGCGGTACGATGCCGCGATGCCAATTCGCCAACTACCCACTGTCGTCGTCAACCAGATTGCTGCTGGCGAGGTTGTCGAGCGCCCAGCGAGTGTCGTGAAGGAAGTACTTGAGAACGCAATCGATGCCGGGGCATCGCGAGTTGAAATCCTGATCGAAGGCGGCGGCATTGACCGTATTGACATACTTGATGATGGCTGTGGCATGACCAGCGAAGACCTTCCGCTTGCCATCGCACCGCATGCCACAAGCAAGGTGTCTTCGCTTGAAGACCTAGAACACATTGCGACCATGGGATTTCGTGGCGAAGCACTGGCATCTATTGGATCGGTATCGCGGCTTGAAATACGCAGCCGATTGGAAGGCGAGGATGCGGGCGCGACTATCACGGTTGACCATGGAGTGGTTGAAGCACCACGGCCTACGGCGTGTCCGCCGGGCACACGCGTGTGTATCAGTGGCTTGTTTGAACGCGTGCCGGCGCGGCGTAAGTTTCTCAAAGCGCCGCAGGCGGAGACGAGTCGTATTCGGCGGGTCGTGCGTGACATTGCGGCGGCCAATCCAGAGGTGGCTATTCACCTCTCGTCCGGTGGCCGCACGCTGTATGACTTGCCCGCGACAACTCCCCCTAAGCGGCTCGCGGCCGTACTTGGTGTGGAAGTGGCGGACCACATGCTTGAAGTGTCTGCCCAACGCGACGGTCTTCAGCTCTGGGGTCTTGTTGGCAAACCCGATCTCGCTCGGCCAACAGCGCAGCATCAAATCATGTGTTTGAATGGGCGGCCGATTGTTGATCGCAGCCTTCGTCATGCGGTTCGTGAGGCCTTTCGAGGCTTGATGGAGCCAAGCCGACATCCCACACTGGCCTTGTTCTTGTCGGTCCCGCCGGATCGAGTTGATGTCAACGTTCACCCAGCCAAGTCCGAGGTTCGGTTTCGAGATGATCGCCTCGTGTTCTCGCTTGTGAAGCGTGGAGTAGAGTCGGCGCTCCTTGGGGCAGACATTGTTCCTCGATTTAGAATGAATCAACCCGACCCCCAGCCGCCGCCACAACGCGAACGGCCGCTCTTTGGCCGATCCGACACCCCGTCCAGAGCAGTGGGCGGCTTCAACGTCGAGAACGCGCGAGAAGCAATGGCCGACGCTTTCGAAACGGATCGTTCGGAGGTTGGCGTCATTCAATCGGCGCGACCTCTCGTGCAGATTCACAACATGTTTCTCGTGACCGAAGACGCAGAAGGCATGCTGATTATCGATCAGCACGCCCTTCATGAGCGCGTGATGTTTGAGCGACTCCTTGAACGCATCAGCAAGGCTTCGCTTCCATCACAGCGGCTGCTTCTACCGGAAGTGATTGAGGCTTCCCCTGGAGCCATTGATGCGATTGATGAACTTGGAGAAATGCTCACCCGGCTTGGCTTTGACGTGTCGCCGACCGGACCGTCGAGTGTAGCTGTGCATGCTGTTCCATCGCTTCTTGCTGAGCGCCGCGTCAATACGACCGCGTTCATGGTTGACTTGCTCGAGCGAGCAGCTGAACTTCGTGACATGGCAGACCAAGAAACGGCGCTGCGAGATGTGCTTGACATGATGGCCTGCAAGGCGGCGATCAAGGCTGGCGATGCGTTGACCGAGCGTGAGCTTGCCGATCTCTTGTCGATGCGTGAACAGGTGGAACGATCAAGCAATTGTCCACACGGGCGGCCAACGACCCTTCGCATCTCGATCGATGAACTTGAGAAACGGTTCGGCCGAAAGTAGTGCTCAGCCGCCGCTCACTGGTGGGATGATCGAAACCGTGTCGCCTTCGTGCACCTTGTGCTGCGGAGGGACATAGGCATTGTCTACAGCAGCAGCGAGGGACGGTCGCATGATGCGAATGATGTCGTGCTGGGCCGCGAGTTCATCCAAGATCGTGGCGACCGTTGTGTCTTCGGCCATGTTGAGTGTTTCAGTTGTGCGTCCGATTCGATCTGCGAGCACAGCAAAGTAGTGGATGTTAATTCGCATAGGAGACATCGTCTTCCATTTTTTCTACGGCCACCGCGTGAACGGCACTTCGGTTCCGGCATCAACGTGCGAGCACAGTGGCAGGCGGATGAGCCCTCGGGTTCCTGCTAGGTGGGCGAGATCTCCGGACCCGTGCCATGTTGGAATTGAAACCGAATCGACAGTTGGGGTGTGCGCTGGACGGAGGAGTGTTCGGTGCGCGCTGCTCCGCACTGATTCGGTCAGACGAACGCTGCGCCACCGCGGTCCAGGC
>CAVOCO010000233.1:0-3403 GCA_963694215.1 Phycisphaerae bacterium | reverse complement strand
GTCAATCAGCAACTGCAGGTCAACCACATCGACGAGGCCAGACCCCTCAATGTCGGCCTCGCACAGGTCACACCCGCCCCATCGTTCAAGAAGCGTGAGCAGATCAAATATCCCGACATCGCCATCACCATCTATGTCTGCATCAGGCCGCGGGTCCGTTGAAATCCAAGCAATCCCGACGTTGATGTTGCTGCCACCGGCATCATCTGCAGGTCGAGTGAGCCGCAGGATGTATCGGCCTGCATGAAGACCGGTCACATAGAGATGTTCGACATTGTCGATGCTGCTGCTGCTTGCAATGTTGCCGCCGGAAAAGATGTCAAGTCCGGGGCTTCCAATCAGTGATGATTCTTCACCTTGTGCTGTGAGGCGTAAGAGTTCGAGGTCGAAGTCGGCCAGCGTGAAACTGCTGAAGTTGTTGGCGACAGTGCGGTTCCAGGTAATGGCCGCCGAAAAAGCATCGGTGACACCTTCTGAAGCGATCAGCCATGATCGTTGTTGGTTGGGCGACATTGTCTCGAGTGACCAACCAGACAAGCTCGAAGCGTTCACGCCCGTGGCTGCGCCCAGTTGTTTGCCTTCAGACATTATGAGGTGAGCATGATCGACATTGACATGCCCTGCGCCGACGGTTTCGTCAATGGGGCGGAGTGTGATGCCACGATCACTTCCTTCTACAGCTGGATTATTGGACCAGGCTTCGCCAGCTACTCCATTGTGTGTTGCAGAGGCCATGAGTATTGCCTTGACAACCTCGGGGGTTTCGCCGTCCGCATCAAGCGAGTTTCCTGCGTCTCGTACTTGCTCAATAAGCATGGCCGCTGCAGCAGAGATTGTTGCCGTTGCTTCACTTGTTGTAAAGAGTGGCGCGACGAGGTCTGGACGCATACGACCACTTCCCTCATAGGGCGATGCAACATCTCCGCTTGCGTGATCGCCGTTTCGGCGTCCAACGGCAATGCTGTTGTAGCCATAACTGAGCAGTGGTTGTTGTTGTGTTCCGTTGCTGATCCCGACGATCACAACGACATCATCCCGCGATACGATCCAGTCAAGGCGGCGAAGAAGATTGTGGTCAGAAGACGTGGTTCCAAGCGAGCCCGCCCACGAGTTGTTCCAAATTTTCTGTAATCCGATGTTGTCTTTAGGTGGCGTACCGGCCCCTTGTCCGGTGCGCATGTGGCCATTGCCGAGCCAGTCATTGACCTCATACGCGTTGATAAACGTGATGCCATTAGCCATGCCCTGTTCATGTCCGTAGCACATGCCGCCAACCATCGTGGCGTGGCTTGATGGGTTCGTTGTTCCACCGGACCGACCTAGTATCCATTTGCCGGAGAAATTTTGGTCTTCTGGTTCAGCTGATGTATCGAAGGCGAGGTAGTGCCCACTTGAGTCGGCTGATTCGACTTGGCCAAGAATGACACCGGCGCCGTTTGGTACGTTCTCATCTCCAATGCGCGCAGCGAGATTTGTCCATCCACACCAGTCTTGGTAGTCGGCGTGGGCAACTGCAGCGAGGCTTGTGAGGAAGACCGCGACCCACGGCGGCTTGATCATGGCCACACTCCAAGCAACGCAAGCAGGTCATCGACGCCGACAAGTCCATCGCTATTCAGGTCTTCGTCGCACTCATTACATGGGCCCCATGCGGCGAGCAACTGCAACAGGTCATCGACACCGATCATGCCATCGCCATTGAGATCGCCAAGCAGCCCTTCAACAATTCCACTGGAATACCAGGCCAAAGCGACGTCACTTGACTCGCTATTCTCGGATGTGAGCTGCACGATGTAGTCGCCCGGCTCAAGTCCCAAGATGTAGATGTGTTCCACGTTGTCTACAAGGCTGTTGCTCCGCACGTTTCCATTCACCCATGCCGTTTGATTACCAACGAGGGGCAGTGCAGTTCCATCTTCAATGCGGAGCATGGCGAGATTGAAGTCTGCCAGTGTGAACGAGCCAAAGTTGTCGGCGACAGTTCGGTTCCATGTAGCCAGGGCCGAGAATTCTTCGGCGCCCTGAGGCAAGGTAAACCGAAGATTGCGTTGTTCGCCAGCGGCGACGGTGGTGAATGACCACCCGTGCGCAGTTGCTGGTGTGGCAACCGAGGCGGACGCGCCACCATCTGTTTGGCCTCCAGCCATCATCATGTGGGCGCGGTTAACGTCAAGGTGCCCCGCGCCAACGAGTTCATCGAGTGGCCGGGCAGTTGAGCCGCGATCATCGCCGGATGCCGGGGAGTTGTTGGTCCACATAAGGCCAGAATCACTCGGTCCGTTGTGCGTCGCCGATGCCATCAAGATGGCCTTAATTAACTCAGAAGCTTCAGCTTCAACCGGGAGCGACGCATCATTTCTCGCTTGCTCGACCAGCATCGCGGCAGCCGCTGCAATGGCTGGTGTGGCTTCACTTGTTGTAAATAGCGGGCCGGTGATGTCTGGCTTCATGCGGCCGGCGCCGTCATATGGGCTCGGGACATCGCCAGCAGCGTGGTCGCCATCGCGCCGTCCCACCGCCAGCGAGTTGTATCCATAGGAGAGCAACGGCTGCTGCTCTATACCATTATTGAGTCCACCGGCGAACACAACGTCGTCTCGTTCGATGAACCAATCAATGCGGCGAAGCGCATCGTGGTCAGTGTTCACGGATCCAAAACTACCGACCCACGAGTTGCTCCAGATCTTCTGCGCCCCAATTGCAGGTTCTGGTGGCAAACCACCACCGCCTCCGACGTGAAGGTAGCCACCCTGCAACCAGTTATTGACTTCATAACAATTGATGAACCACACGCCCGGAGCGAGCGAATTGCTGAGGCCGTAGTATTTTTTGGCAACAAAGTTTGCGTGGCTCGACGGGCTCGAGGGTCCGCCTGATCTTCGGATGATGTACTTGCCTGCAAAGTCAGAATCGTTGGTATCGGGCATGTATTGACCTGAGCTGTCAGGAGCTTCTACTTGCCCGACAATGACATCGAGTCCGGTCGGCACATTCTCGGTGCCAATTCTTGCAGCGAGCTCGGTCCAGCCGCACCAGTCTTGATAGTCGGCTGCGGCAAGGCCACTCGTTACGGCAACCGCGGCTGCCGCCAATGTCCAGTGTCTTGATGTCATAGTCTCTCTCTGGGTGTTCGAACACCTCAGGCTACCACGAACCCATAGTCATGCAAGTGAAGGGTACGGCGACTCAGTTGGTCGCTTCGGCAGAATTGATCTGGACCGGCTGGTTGGTCTGTAGGGTCTGTTCAATATTGAGCAGAAGCCTCCGCTCAGCATTGCGGTCACGGGATGTGGGTATCCAAATCTGGCCTGATGGGGGGCGTTCCCAGGTGGTGTTGTAGTCCACTTGCCGGGCGGTGGCCCTGAGCGAGGGCATCCAGGTGCTCCGCATGACGTTTGGGATA
>CAVOCO010000232.1:0-3404 GCA_963694215.1 Phycisphaerae bacterium | reverse complement strand
GTCGCATGAACAGATTTTCAATGAGGCCGTTTCGAGTGCTTGGTATTGGCGTCGTATTGGCGTGCGGTGCTGGTCTGTCTAGTTGCGCCCCCGAAGAATCAGACACAATGCGGAAGTCGCGGGAGCAGCGTGATCAACAAGAACTCCAGAGCAAAGAGATGCTGCGCGATGCAAGGCATTCTGTCCAAGATCAACTGCGTGAACTCGGCGTCAAGAATCGCTGAGTAGTTCGGTATGTTCAGCGGGACCATGTTAGTAATGGCCTGATGACGCAACGATCAGGCATCCAACCGCTTGCCTTCATGAGCGGGGATACGCATGCTGCTCAATGCGGGCATTGGTATTTTCGGAGTTCACGAACACATCAGCAGGAAGGGCTGCGTCAATGCTGTTATGTGGCGCGATGGCGATGTTTTCTTGAAGAGCGCTGAACTGACCGCGTGTGTGCTTCATGGCACTCAAAGCTGATTGATAAGTTCGTGCAGGTCTTTCTTGACTGCTTCGCGGGCGTGCGGGCCAAGCTTCTCCATGATTTCGGTGAGCTCGACGAATCGTGCACGGACATTATTTAGGGCAAGCCCAGGTGAGGCGATCCGTGTGTACGGCGGAGCGACGCTTCCAGACTTGCGTGGCCTAGTCTCCTTTGGACGCCGGCCACGCTTGGCTTCAATGCCGAACTTTTTGAAAGCCTTGTTGACCGTCAGCATTGAGCATCCAATCTCTTCGGCAATCTGTTTTTGGGTGCGGCCATCTTGTTCATACAGCTTGCGAAGGACAGACTCGTCATGCCACAGTTTCGCGCCACCCTCACGTGATTGGGACGTGGGCATGCGTTGGATAACTCGGGTCGTTGAATTCATGATTGCTCTCCGCAGCTAGATGCTGCTTTCCATTTGATGTTGCAGCCCATTGATGGGATCTGCGTTGGATCAATCGGGGACTGCTCACACAATGCATTCATTGCATTCCGGAGATCAGATCCGGTGACTGTGGCGTTATCGCCTGGCCGCGTGTCATCAAACTGGCCACGGTAGACCAGCGTGTGCGTGTTGTCATAGAGAAAAAAGTCGGGTGTGCAGGTGGCGCCGAATGCGCTCGCCACTGCTTGCGTGGGGTCGTATAGATATGGAAACCCGATGCCGTGGGTGGCTGCGAAGGCTGGCATGTGCTTGGGCGCATCGGCTGGTCGATTCGTGACATCATTGCTCGTAATGCCGACGATCCCGAGGCCCCGATCACGAAAATCGTCGCCAAGTTGGCCGATCGCATCGGCAAGATGTACGACGAACGGGCAGTGATTACAAAGGAACATCACCAGTAGTCCATGCGGGCCAATGAGTGAATCGGAGGTATGCGTAACGCCCTCCGCCGTCTTCAGTACAAAGACAGGCATCGGCGTGCCAAGAGGCACCATGGATGAGGGGGTTCGGGCCATTCGCGGAGAGTTCTCTGTCAGTCGTTCCTGGGGAGGTCGTTATCAACACATTCCCCAGATCGTGTCCCCCGCGAGGTACACATTGTATCACAATAAATTGTGGTTGAGTTCAAATGGAGACTATTGGTACACTTCGCATCTTTGACTTTCACACCACGTTAATTAGTTGGAGCGGGACACAAACGATGAAGATTCACGAATATCAGGCACGTGCATTGTTGGCTGGGGCTGATATCCCAGTGCCAGATGGCGACATGGTGACCACTGTTGCGGATGCTGTCTTGGCTGCCGATCGATTGCTTGCCGATTCACCGCCCGTCATCGTGGTGAAAGCGCAGGTCCATGCCGGAGGTCGCGGTAAGGCGGGCTTTGTCAAAGTAGTTCGGACAAGCGAGGAAGCCAAGGAAGCGGCAACGTTCATGCTTGGCAACCGTATGATTTCGCCACAGACTCCAGCCGATGGACTTGAGGTTGATCGCCTGTTGATCGCCGAAGGCGTTGACATTGAGCGAGAGATCTATCTTGCTATTACAACAGACCGAGAACGCCGCACCAATACGTTGATCGCTTCTGCTGAAGGTGGCGTTGAAATTGAACAGGTCGCCGAGGTGCGTCCAGAGGCCATTCTCAAAGTGCCGATGGATCCACTCGATGGGTTGAGCCCGTTTCAAGCTCGCGACCTGGCATTCAAGCTTGGCCTAAAGGGCAAACAAGTACGTCAGTTTGTTGATTTGGCGCTCAATCTCGCGCAGCTCTTTCTTGACACCGATGCGTCTATTGCCGAGATCAATCCACTGGTTGTCACGCCACCGACTGATGATCATCCTGACGGACAAGTCATTGCTATTGATGCGAAGTTCAACTTTGATGACAACGCAATGTTCAGGCAGCAATCTATTGCAGAACTGTTTGACCCCAAGGAAGAAGATCCTGATGAACTGCGTGCCAAAGATGCTGGCCTCAGTTTCGTTGCCCTTGATGGCAATATTGGCTGCCTCGTTAACGGTGCTGGACTTGCGATGTCCACCATGGACATTATCAAACTCCACGGCGGCGACCCGGCCAACTTTCTTGATGTCGGCGGCGACGCCTCCCAGGAAGCCGTGACCGAAGCATTTCGCATTATTCTCGGAGAAGAATCTGTCAAGGGTGTGCTCGTCAACATCTTCGGAGGAATCATGCAGTGTGACCGCATCGCGCGGGCCATTGTCTCAGCGGCCGAAGAAGTTGGGTTTGAAGTGCCGCTGATTGTGCGGCTCGAAGGCACCAATGTTGATGCGGCCCGCGCTGTGCTCGAGGAAGCCCAAGAGCGATTACCGACTATGCAGACGGCTACAGATCTTGGCGACGCAGCCAGGAAGGTATGCGCGGCAGTCGCCTGACTCTCCGTCGCATGCTGATTCTCTTTGACATCGATGGGACACTGCTCAATAGCAACGGGGCTGGGCAGTCGGGCTTTGCCGCTGCTGGCCGGCAACTCTATGGCAAGCATTTTACGCTTGATGGCATCTCGCTTGCTGGACGACTTGATCGATTGATTTTGAATGATGCGCTTGATCACGCCGAAGTTCCTTTGAATCAGCGGGACGAGGATCGCTTTCGCGATGCGTATGTTGCCGCGATTCGTGCCGAGTTCAAGACGGGTCGCCGCGTGTGCAAGGCATTGAATGGTGCGTTGACTTTGGTTGACCAAGTGGTGAAGAACGCTGGTATGACCTGCGGATTACTGACAGGCAACTGGTGTGAGTCCGGGCGAATCAAGCTAGAGGCAGCGGGGTATGACCTTGACGCGTTTGAGGTGCAGTCTTGGGCTGGCGATGCCGATGATCGTCCTGGATTGGTAGCAGTCGCACTGGATCGATGGGGGCGAGGCAGCGGCGGCGATGCCATCATTGTCGGTGATACACCACACGACGTGAGCTGCGGCAGGGCCCATGGGTGCCGCACGCTTGCCGTGGCGACGGGGCCG
>CAVOCO010000231.1:0-3410 GCA_963694215.1 Phycisphaerae bacterium | reverse complement strand
TTTGCGCCCGCGCACACGACACAGACCTGTTGCCGCGCAAGTTCGCCAAGATCAGCCGAGATATCTGTGGCTGCTGGCCAGCCTGTGTGCACACCACCAATTCCACCCGTTGCAAAGACGCGGGGTTGCGAGAGGCCCCTGGACGCAAGGCTTCCGCTGAGTCGTAATGTGCCCGAGACGGTTGTCCCTGACGAGGACCCGTTTGCCATGGCGATGGCCATTGTTGGCGTCGACGCCTTGCCGGCCTGGGTATCACGCGCAAGCTCGTTGAGTTCTTCTTCGGTCAGGCCGATACGAGGCGTGCCGCTCAGTACAGCAGTGATGGCTGGAATAGCGCCACTGCTGCGAATAGCTGCTGCCATAGATCGCATTGTTGCGAGGTGGACTGGCAGGTTCGGATCGATGGCAGGGGGGCAGACGCCATATGACGCTTGCCACGGCGTGTGCGGAAGACCACACGTGAGTACTGCTGTCTCAAGTAGCACGACGCCAGTTCCAGACTGCAGGGCGTTGGCGACTTCGTCGTGAACGTGAACGTGTTGGCTCACCGACGACGGCCGCGTAGACGTCCGCCCATCCGCTTCTTTGGAAGCGCACTTGGCACGATACCGCCTGGGAATCGGTCGGCGTCTTGGGCGAGGTCTTTGGATGGAGCTTCAGAGACTGTCCGCCCGAGGTTCTTGCGGTTCTCTTCGCGTTCTCGGTCGAGCTCTGCTTTCTTGGCGCGAACGTGCCGTGGTTCTGGACCAGGCTCGAACGAGTCGTACTTAAGCTCACTTATTTCTACATTGGTCAGGCGTTCGACATTCTGCAGCAATCCGCCTTGTTCTGGTTGAACAAAGACAATAGCTCGGCCGCTCTTGCCCGTCCGCGCGGTGCGACCAATTCGATGGACATAGACCTCGGCATCCTCTGGGATGTCGTAGTTGATGACATGCGTAATGCCATCAACGTCAATTCCGCGGGATGCTACATCTGATGCGACGACGACATGAAGATCCTTGCTACGAAGCTGGTCCATGACGCGGTTCCGCTTGCTCTGATGCATATCAGCGTGCAGTGCCTGCGCATTGACATCGTGCTTGCGGAGATCCTCTGCAACCTTGTCGACAGTTATCTTGGTGCGGCAGAACACAAGAGCCAGGTCTGGTTGCTCTTCAGTGATGATGTGACGCATGAGCCGACGCTTGTCCCAAGCGTTGACTGTGATGTAGGACTGTTGCACCTGTGAGACAGTCAGACTTTTCTTGTCTACCGTCGAAAGGTTCACTGGCTTGTGCATGTACTGTCGCGCAAGCCTCTCAATTTCAGGAGAGATTGTGGCAGACACAAAGATCGTCTGGTGTCGCTGCCGCATGGCGCCGAGGATCTTGCGAATGTCATCGCGGAAGCCGATGTCAAGCATTCGGTCGACTTCGTCAAGCACAGCGACCTTCACGCGGTCGTATGGCAGCATGCCTCGATTATTCATGTCCATCACCCGACCGGGTGTTCCGACAATGATTTCGGGATGCTTGTCCAGGCGTTTGGCTTGGATGTCAATCTTCTGGCCGCCATAGACGGCAACCGCAGTGAGTCCTGTGTTCTTGCCAAGAGTCTCAAACTCGCGGGCCACCTGAATGGCAAGCTCTCGTGTTGGCACAAGGCAAAGGGCGCCAAAGTCTTCCCCCTGTTCGAGCATGTGCAGAATCGGAAGGCTAAATGCTGCGGTCTTGCCGGTTCCTGTGCGGGATTGGCCCATGACATCCTGGCCGGTGATCGCCAATGGAATCAATTCGGCTTGGACGTGGGTTGGTTGTTCAAAGCCTGCATCCTTGATGCCCGAGAGCACTTCTGATCGGAGGCCAAGGTCACCAAAGGATTTTTTGGTGTTAAAAATGTCGCTTATCATATTGATTGTGCCGTTCGCCCGGGGTGGTGCCATCTCATTCGCAGCCCGTCCGTGTGACGCTGCCGATCTGATGGTGTTCCTCATGGTAGGATCGATTGGACGTCGATACAACCTCCGGACGGACTCGCACGGATGCATTCGGACAGCCTTTTTCATGTTGACCTTTCTGCCATAGCTCAGAATGCGTCAATGTTTGCGCGTTTGGTCGGTCCAGAGGCCGTGTGCTGTGGTGTTGTCAAGGCGGATGCCTACGGGTTAGGTGCTCGACCGGTGGCCGAAACACTCAGGGGGGCTGGCATGCCGCTTGTAGCCGTGTTTCGGGTCGAAGAGGCTCTTGACCTGCTGAGTTTGCCAGAGCGCGGCCAAATTCTCGTGCTTGGGGTAGTTCGGTCGTTGTGTCCCATGCATCCATTGGTGCCAGGACTAGCAGATGGCTGTGTCGAGCTGGTTGTTCATGATAAGCATCAGCTCCGAGAGATCGCTGTATTGGCAGCCGGGCAGTCCATCGCCATTCGTGTTCATGTCAAGGTTGATACTGGCATGGGACGGGGCGGATGTGGCCCCCACGAGGCTGCCGAACTGATCCAACTCGTATTGCAAACTCCCGGCGTAGCGCTTGCAGGCGTGATGACACACTTCACATCGGCCGGGACGAATGCAGATGCCACTACTGAGCAGGCCGCTTTGTTCACTCGCATTCTGAATGGTGTCCAGCTTCCAGCTGGATGCCGCGTGCATTTAGCCGCGACAGCGGCCACGGTTCGAGACCGGGTCTATCACCATGGCATGGTTCGCATTGGTCTCGGCTTGGTGGGCTGTATACCGGGGAGCGAATCGTTGGCAAATGCTTGGGCTGGCCAGCTCATCCCAGCAGTCCGGTGGGTGAGTGCGCTCAGCCACGTGCGATCAATTCAAGCAGGGCAGCCAGTCGGATACGGCCAAACGTGGCGTGCTTCGCAGGACACAACAATTGGCATCATTCCAATTGGATACGCGGACGGCATTCCCCGGCAAGCAGGTTCATCTCAGACTGACACCGGGGCGAGCATCGCCATCTTGCAGCCCGATGGCAAGACAGTGGCGGGGCATGTGCCCGTAATTGGCCTTGTCAGCATGGACCAAATTGCCGTCGACCTTGGTGGTATCGATGGGGGCAGCGATATTGAGCCTGGCCGTGCGATCGAAGTGCTGTCGGCCACGCAGGAAGGTCCATCGAGTCTGCGTGGATTTGCTGCAGCCTGTGGCTTGAGCCCGCATCAGGTGCTCGTGGGTATCAACCCTCGTGTTCGTCGTGTACACGCAAGAGTCCAGGAAGTTGCATCGAGCCATGAATCATGGCAGTCTGCAACCGCGGGATAGATCATCTCGTCGCTCGGGACGGTACGATTTCGATATGTCTGTCCTGACGTCCAATACACCGAGTACATCATCTTCGCGCCGTGCTCAGGCGACCACTCGAGCAGGTGTTGTGAGCTTTCTCAATGCTCGGCCGCTCGTTGCCGGCCTTGATGCCCTTGCG
>CAVOCO010000230.1:0-3411 GCA_963694215.1 Phycisphaerae bacterium | reverse complement strand
AACGCGAAGCATCATCGCGGCATCGAGAGCCGGAATCGCTGCGTCGAAATTGTGACACACGTGAATCTGGCCCCGATCTTCCCCTGAGAGCCCGCGGGTCAAGGACTCGAACGATGACGGCGCGAGGTCCGGCGGGCCAATAAGAATGACGTCTGCGCCGAGGCTCGTCATGGCATATGCCGCAGACCGCGCGACCCGGCTGTTTCCAATATCGCCAACGATTCCGATGACGCGACCATGCAAGTCAACCGTACCGAACGACTCAGTCAAAGCGAGCGTGTCAAGTATGCCCTGCGTGGGATGCTCGCAGCTGCCGTCGCCCGCATTGATGACCGGTACGTCAACGCTGTTCGCAACCAGATGCGATCCGCCGCTTGCGCTGCACCTGACCACAATGGCGTCGACGCCCATCGCCGCGATATTTCTGGCCGTATCGGCAAGTGACTCGCCCTTGCTCGCGCTGCTCGTTGAACCGAGCAAGTCCACCGTCGTGGCTCCGAGGCGGCGTGCAGCCACAGTGAATGAGACGCGTGTGCGCGTGCTGTTCTCAAGAAATAGGTTGGCCACAATGCGGCCCGCGAGACAGTCTGTAGCGGGCTCGTCGCCAACTACGACTGGCAGGAAGCTCGCCGCAGACTCCAGCAACCCAATCAGCCGTTCACGAGAAATATCTCGCAGGCCAAGCAAATGTCGAGTGGCGGTAGTCGTTGACATCACAAGGGAATTATATCGCGGCTTGACCGCGGAGAACTGGAAGTCGAGAGTTGAAAGATGGAAGTTCAGGAGCACCGATAGCAAGGTGGCCTGGATCCACGCAGCATCTCCGCGAGATCAGCCGTGCAGGGGCAGTCGCTTCGAGAAAGAAGCCCGTTACCTGCGCGCTGCTGAGGCTGATAGCCCTATGAGAAGTAAGACAGCATGATCAGCAAATCGTCGACGCTGACAGTTCCATCGCCATTGATATCCGCGGAACATCCAGCGCATGGGCCCCATTCGCCAAGGAGAATCAGCAGGTCATCAACCCCAACTGTGCCGTCGTTGTTGATATCACCAGGGACGCTCGTCACAGGTTCGATCATGATCGTGGTGGAGTCCATAATGACCGGCGCGGACTTGCCGCGAGCGACCCACGCGTCATACGCAATTTGGCCGCGACTATCGGTCACGTTGGCATCACGGAGAAACTCCATCATTTCGCGCGTCGTTGTTTGGAAGTACAGCGTCACAACGGCCTGATCAGCGCCATCTGGAATAGAGAACGCTGTGTCCGACCAGTGCTGGCCATCGGCGTAGATTGCCCCAACTGGCAGAGCACGAATCGCACCAAAGCCCGCGTTCGTAAATCCAATAGGCGGAATGCGGTTGTCGATGACCACCTCATTGCACAACACCAAGTGGAAGGACTCACCCGCATCTATACCAGCGGCATCGGCTACCGATTGCGATACGCCGAGCTTGCACTCCCAGACCTGTGTGCTTGCTTCGTCAAGCGTCGCCGTAGACCAGTCATAATTGCCAAGTTCTTCGATGGCCACACCGTTTTCATCGAGGTACTGCACATTGAGCCACATTCTGCGACCTTCGGGCATACCCGTTGGAAGCTTGTGTCCGGACCAATTCGTTACGCGAATATCAAGCTGGGCGTTGTTTTGACTGACGTCCATATCGCTTGCGGCCGCGAGCATGTCTGCCGTACGTTGCATCGACATATTGACTGCTTCTTCGCTCAATCCAGTGTAGTACGGGTCATACAGATCATGGACTGCCCCGATGACCCACGTGTTGCCGCCGCTGAACGCGTGCACATCTATGTCGTCACGCGTGCCTATTTCTGGGTTCGTCCAAAACACACAGTTGGCACCGTGTGTCTTTGGCATATGGCAATCTTGGCACGACTTCATGACACCATCAGGATGTCCGTCGCCGCCGAACCGCCCGTCTGGGAATGAAACACCTGCGCCTGCAAAGTCACTATTGAGCCACTCACTGTAGGTGCGTTGCTCGGGAAACATGTCGTACACATTCTGTGTGGGATGCGCCGCATCAAGGGCGTTGAGTTCAAAGGACTGAATGCTCTCGTCCCACGTGAAGACTGGATTGGCAAGGTCATGACACGAAGCGCACATCGTGGATTCCGAATGGAACGGCGAGTGCAAGATCTGCGCCGAGCCGTGCATGTTAATCGTAATATCATCAAGCGGTCCGCGACGAGAATCGGTCGGGTCGAAAATGTACCGTCCGTTGCCCGGATGGGCGGGATCTGGGTATGTGCCCGCATCCACGAGCGCTTGCAGAATGCTTGCGTCCTCAACTGGATTCGCCGCTGATAACACCGGGTCAACCATGCGGTGGCAGAAGTTGCATGACACGCCATCTGTGTCGTCTGGAATCCACAAGTCGTCAATGTTGCCTGTTGTGCTGCGGCCGCTGCCCCAGCCCATCGGGGCATGGCATCTGATGCAGTATTCACCCGAACCGGCCGCATCTTGGTTTGCAATCGTCACGGCAGCCTGCCAGACGGGGTCGCGGACAGACTGGGCCATCATGCTCAACGACCAATTTTCGTAGGGGGCAGTCACCACGTCTGGATTGTCGTCATCCTCAAACCGGTGACAGTTCGTGCACGTGAAAATCGACACTTCGAAGGCCTGCATACCTGCTGGAAGTGGCTGAGTTCCCGGCTGAAAGAAGTCCTCATGCGTGGTCGGCACCTGCACCTGCTGAGCAGCCACAGCTACTGCAGACAACAGCACACACCCAATCATCACAGTCTGAGACACATTCATCAGCAGCGAACCCTTTCCTGCACACCCAATATCTCGGTCATCATGGGCCTAGACTTCAACAGTACTCCGGACTTCATGTTCGTCAACACTGGTGTATCGGATCCCACAAGAATGAGTACACTCTCCACCTATATGACCCGCTTTCCCATCCGATGGAGCTTGCTGTTTGTTCTTGCCTGGGGACTAGCTGGTTGTTCAGCGGGCAGCGGGCCGGAAATCGTCATAATCACCCCTGGTCAGTACCAAGAGGCGTTTTCAACCACAGTTGAGCTGGTCCGAGCTCAAGGCTGGGAGCCTGAACTCATGGACCGTCGCAGCGGCGTCATTGAGACAGGCCCCCTTCAAAGCGGATCGCTTGTGGAGCCATGGCACCTCAATACCATGGATATGGCCACGATCGTCGAAAATACGCTCTCAAAGACCAGAACAAGGGTCCGGGTGGAATTTCGACCCGCCCGCACGGCGAGTTTGGCCCATTCTGACCGGACTACGGTGCAGCACCCAGAATATCTCGGCCAACCCGATTCTGTAGATCTCACAAAATCGACCGGCCCCATTGACCTGCGTGTGTGGATTTACACCGAGCACGGGCATATCCCAAACGTCATGCGGAGCACCTGGATGC
>CAVOCO010000229.1:0-3415 GCA_963694215.1 Phycisphaerae bacterium | reverse complement strand
TCGCCGAAGAGGCACGGTCTTGGGTTTGGGCCGAAAACTCGGCTTGGGCTTTGGGGCCGCCGGCTGAGCAGGCCCCATCAACGACTCACAACCACCGATGCATATCACAACACACAATAGTGCTATAGAACGCACGATCATGGAGCGGGCGCTTCTTCAGCCGCCTCGGGCGCAATTGCCTTTTCAAGATCTTGAAGTTCAAGGGTATAGCCGTCTGTTTTGAAGAGCCCCATTCCCTCGATCTCACCATCCTTGATCTGGTCTAACAACTCATCTGGCAAAGTAATACGATCGACTTGTCGACTCGTCAATTCTTCTATTCGGTCAAAAGCTGCAGGACTGGTAATGACATGCGGCGTCAGCACGATGACCAATTCGGTCCGAATAAGTTCTTCGTACTCGCTCCGAAACAACAGTCCAATTAAAGGAATATCACCTAAGATTGGAATCTTGTCAACTTGATATTCATAAGACTCATTGATGAGTCCGCCAATCACAATCGTCTGCCCATCACGCACTGTTACCGTTGTATTAGCCGTCCGCTGAATAATGCGAGGGGTTTCAACACCAACTGCTGGTTGATCTTTTTGCGCAGACAATTTAGAGAGTGTCGGCTCTACCTGCATGCGAACATATCCGTCCGGATTGATCGACGGCGTCACGCTCAAGATGACACCAATTTCCTTCTCCTGAAGCGGCACACTGGTCAATCCAGTGTTAAACGTCTGTGCGCCCGTTGGCACATAAATGATCTCGCCAACATTGATCGTGGCCGGCTCATTATTTGCGGCAATAATCGACGGGTTACTCAAGATGTTAAGCCGCCCTTGATTCTCAAGAGCCTTGAGCACGATGCTGAAGTCAGAGATGCCAAGTGTCATCGACGGCAAGCCGCCGGCAATGCCAGCGGGGAATGCTGCGAGTGACATGTCGAATGCAAACGAGCCGCCGGGGTTGCTCATATCGACGCCCCAGTCTACTCCACCACTCAGTGTCACCTCAGCAAGCAGGACTTGAATCAGCACTTGCGGCGGATCTACATCAAGCTCTTTAATCACTTCCTTGATCCGAGTCATGTACCGAGGGCTCGCACTGACCAACACCGAGTTGGACTTGTCATCACCGCGAATTGTTATTTCTCGCTCGAGCAGTCGAGCTGCGGAGCCAAGTTGCTGCACACCGATTGTCTCAATAAGCTTCTGTTGCTCGGTCTCGACAAAGTCGCCGAGCACATCGGCAACTGAGGTTGCAGTGGCATTACGCAGTTGATACAGAAAGGTCTCTCGTTCATTGCCGTCAATGGCGTCAAGCTCATCAATTACAGAGGAAACGAGTTCAAGGTACGCAGGCGTGCCCGAGACAATGAGACTATTGGTACGGCTATCCACCGTAATGGCAAGTTGCTGACGCGGATCAGGCACTGCCGTAAGCTCAGTCCCTGAGAAATTTGCTGACTCTTCAATCATGCCACCGCCAAGGTCAGCAACCTGGACAGACTCACGTGGCTTCAAGACAAGCAGGTCGTCGCCCTGGCCAAGCCTGAACAAATCTGTCAGCATCTTGCCCATCGCTGCAGCATCTGCATTCTCTAACTTAAAGATGCGAACCTTCTTTGACCCCACGGACGACTCGTCAAGATCGCGAATCATGTCAAGCAGTAGGCCCATTGAGTCGCTCGGCGCCTTGACGATAATCGTATTGGTTCGTATGTCTGGCGTGAGATTGATTGATTCTCGCAGAGCGGTGCTTACTTCCATCTCGCTGCCGCCCTCGGTTCCTTCGGCCTGCCGGACATACCGTAGAACTGTGGCACGGTCATTCCGCCGGCGGCCACGAACACTTCGACCTGAGATCACATCCTCAATCAATCGGACAGTCTCAAGCGCATTTGCACTAGTAAGTGGAACGTGCTGAATTTCAACGACTGAGGATGGAGATGTCCCATCGAGGCGGCCGATGAGCTTTTTGATTTCGGCGACATCCGTGCTTGATGCGCTCACAAGCACAGCGTTGAGCCGCTCGTCGGCTGTCACGCGAATCGACCCCTTCCCACGCTGCCGGTTGGCTTCGTTGACATACAAGTCGTCGAGCATTTCAACCATGGCCGAGGCACTGGTAACATCCAGTGTGATGACCTCAACCTCTCGACCTGTGCCGCGTAGATCCTCGGCATCCTGCAGGACTTTCAGAAGTCCCTCAATCACCTCAAAGTTCTCGCGGCTGGCCGCCACAATTAAACTATTAGTTCCACCGTCTGATTGAATCGATACTCGATCGGTTGGTGTGGCTGATTCGCCAAGGCTTTGCTGGCGGTCACGCATGAGTTGTTGCAAGCGGGGCGCAAGGCGTTCAGCCTGAGCTGTTCCGTTCACGGGCAGCAGGTGTAAGCCAATGGCCGGATCTGTTGGTGCGGAGGCGAGCTTGGCAACAAGATCACGAATGGCTTCGAGGTCATCAGGACCGGCTGAGACAAGCAGGCTATTGCTGCGAGCATCAACAAGGATCAAGGGGACCTGGGCACTCCGCACATTGGCCGGCACGTCCGAGTACCGCCGTTGCATAACTGCATTGATCGTGGAAGCAACCCGTGAAGCATTTGTCCGGTCAGCTGGGATCACCTCAACAAGTCCACGCTGCACCAACTCGGATCCATCAAGCTCAGTGATCAAACGCTGAACAACCTCAAATGCATCTTGTCCAGCTGCAATGATGAGCGAATTCGTGCGATCATCTGTCATCACCGTGACCCGCTGCAAATCTGCCGTTTCTGGATCAACACGGCGTATCCGCTCGAGCCGCGCGTCCATCATGCGTTGAATGATTGACGCCATTCGAGATGGCGTGGCATTCTCGAGCTGCACTTGATGAATTTCCTGAAAGTCCGGAGACAATGGGGCATCGAGCGATTCCAAGATCGCCTCGAGCATCGAGAAACTCCGTCCGCTCGTTGTCACGACAAGTGTGTTGGTTCGCTCGTCAGGCTGCACGACAACGCGATCTTCGCGGTCAAGCGTGCCTGATGAAATCTGCTGGTCGAACAAACGCTCAACGGTGTTGGCGACTTGCGACGCTGAGGCATGCTCAAGCGGGAAGAATCGAACAGTGGCGCTTGGCGCCGCATCCTCGGTGTCGAGCATGTGAACCATCTCTACTGCAAGATCAAGGTTCTCTTGCGATCCAATCATCATCAATGCATTTAGCGTTTCATGCGGAACGATAGTCAACTCATGCATTGGCCGGAACACATCCGACTCAACAACATGCGTTCCATCCACCCCGAGCATTCGAAGTCGACCGGCTTGCTTCTGCATTGAAGCTGCGCCAGGAAAGTCATCTGCCCCGTCAACGAGGACGCGATTGAGAAGCGATGACAGTTCATCGGCATCCGCATACTCAAGTGTGATGAGCGTGGTGT
>CAVOCO010000228.1:0-3418 GCA_963694215.1 Phycisphaerae bacterium | reverse complement strand
TCATTCTGAACGAGACCTTCGATGATGGCATTGACACGACGCGGTGGCTGATTTCCAACAAGGGTTGGGGTGGCGACAACGGAGGCGTCACTCCCCAGAACATTTCCATCGTCGATGACACCGACAACGGCGAGCCCATCCGTGCACTTCGCCTCGAAGCGCATGGCGATCTCTATACCGGTGAGGTATTTGCGAACGGCCGCAGCACTCGTGTGGGCGCTGCGATTGCCACGCGTGAGTACTTTGCATCGGGCCGGTACACGGTTCGGGCGAAAGTCGCCCCGACTTTGGGCGCCGTCACCGCCTTCTGGCCGTTCCACTACATCGATCATCAAACCGCTGAGCCTGAATATTGGCATGAGCCGAATCCGCGGCGCAATACCGAAATTGACTGGGAATTCCCGACCGATCTAACTGGCACAGGGGAAGACGAGGCTGCAGATTACGGTCTAAACCCAGAAACAATAGCGTTCACCAATGCCCGCACGAATGCATGGGGTGGCCAGTTCGGTGGCGAAGGAGGCGAGCATAAGGGACGTGTCGTGCTTCGTGACTCCAGCGACCAGGTCATTGACCTTACCGATGAGTATGCAGCAGGCCGGTATCACGACTACACAATTGAGTGGCATAGCGGATCGCTGATTGATGGCGACTCCGGCGACGCGCGAGGTGATGTCGGCTGCGTGCGGTGGTACTTCGACGATGTGCTTGTAGATGAATTGCTTGACGAGGAATTCGGCCAAGGGAACGTTCCCTTCAGGGGCGCGCGGTTTTGGCTCGGTATCTGGTTTGCAGCCTCAGGCTATGGCACCGAAACCGGGTGGGGTGGTTCACCTGACTTCGACACCACTGCCACCTACATCGCCTCGGTCAACATCGAGCCCTTCAACGAAGCACGAGACACCTGGGTCCGCGAGACAGTTCCCAATATCGCCTGGGCCACACCCAATGAATACCCGCCAGCCTCCTGCAGCATGGATCTCAATGGCGATGCATATATTGACACACTCGACTTGCTGGCAGTACTGAAGCGTTGGTCCGACTTTCAGATCAACGACCTGCTGCGGCTGCTGCAATCATGGGGTCCCTGCCCATAGTCTCACCACGACACCACAGCACCTGCGTATTCACGGGGGTGTTGTTGTATAGGTGTTGTGGTTAGTTCTGCACGCATGATCTGCCGGAGCATGGTTGTCTAGACTGCGTCAGAAAGAGGCTGCTCAGCAAGCGAGTTGATGGCAATGCGGAGCGGTCCGTGGGGTCGCGCAAACTCGGTTGGGTTATCCGTTCATCGAGCCGAGCATGGCATCGACGCTCTTCTTGGCGTCGCCAAAGAGCATTCGGGTGTTGTCGTTGAAGAACAGGGGGTTGTCAACGCCGGCGTACCCAGTGGCCATACCCCGTTTCATGACGACCACCATTCTGCTCTTCCAAACCTGCAGGACGGGCATGCCAGCAATGGGGCTGCCTGGGTCGTTCTCGGCGCCGGGGTTGACGATGTCGTTGGCGCCGATGACGAGCACGACGTCGGTGTCGGGCAGATCAGCGTTTATTTCGTCCATCTCAAGCACGATGTCGTAGGGGATGCCAGCTTCGGCTAGGAGCACGTTCATGTGGCCAGGCAGACGCCCAGCGACGGGATGAATTGCGAATCGCACTTCAACGCCGCCGCCGCGAAGTTGCTTGGTGAGATCAGCAAGTGCATGCTGGGCCTGCGCGACGGCCATGCCGTAGCCGGGCACGATGACGACCGATTTGGCGGCCTGCATGTACTCCACGGTATCTTCGGCTGAGATTTCGATGACGTCACCTTGTGGCCCACCACCAGTGGCGCTCTTTGTGCCTTCGGCTGAGCCAAAGCCGCCAAGGATGACACTCACGAGCGAGCGGTTCATGCCGCGGCACATGATGAGCGACAGGATTGCGCCGCTGCTGCCAACGAGCGCGCCAGTGATAATAAGCAAGTCGTTGCCAAGCATGAAGCCTGCTGCTGCTGCGGCCCAGCCGGAATACGAATTCAGCATTGAGACGACCACCGGCATGTCGGCTCCGCCGATTGCCATCACCATGTGCGCGCCGAGCAAACCGGCCAGCACAGTTGCGGCGATGAGCAGGATGATGCCAAGTGGCGTAATCATGATGGGGTTTGCAGCAATATCAACCGCAGTATTTACTGCGGTATTAACAAACCAAATGCCTACCAGCACGGTAACGATGGCAACCACGAGGTTCAGCATGTGACGGCCGGGGAGCATCAGTGGTTTGCCAGAGATCTTGCCGTGCAGTTTGAGCCCCGCGATGATCGATCCTGTCAGCGTGATGGCGCCAACGCAAACACCAATATAGACCTCGATCTCATGCACAATCGCTTCGGACAAGCTCATGCCCGGGTGCGGATCAAGGAAACTTGCAAAGCCGACAAGCACAGCTGCTGCACCGACAAACGAGTGCAAGAGCGCAACAAGCTGTGGCATTTCGGTCATCTGAACGCGAATTGCCAAGGCGCCGCCGATGAGCGCTGCAGGAATAATGGCCAGCGCCAGCCAGCTATAGAGCGTGACATCTGGGCCAAGAATAGCCGCCACCAACGCGAGCATCATGCCAATGATGCCGTACCACGTTCCGCGCGAAGCGGTCTCCTGCTTGGAAAGGCCGGCGAGGCTGAGAATAAACAGCACGCCTGCAACGAGGTAGGCGATGGTCACGAGCGAGTTGCCAGCAGCATGGTCGGCCACAGGGGCCGCAACGGTGGCAATCGCGGTGTCGAGCATCCAGTGCACGGGACTATCTCCTGAACATCGCAAGCATGCGCCGGGTTACAAAGAACCCGCCTGTGATATTGATTGTGGCAAAGAACACAGCAAGCAGGCCCAGCGCCACGGCACCGCCTGTTGCGTGTTCTGATAAGTGCAGCAGTCCGCCCAGAATAATGATGCCGCTGATGGCATTGGTCACGCTCATGAGCGGCGTGTGTAACGCAGGTGTAACAGCCCAGACCACTTGCCACCCTACAAAGCACGCCAAGACGAACACAGTGAAGTGGGTCGTGAAGTCGGCAGGGGCCCATAGGCCAATTGCTAAGATCAGCGCAAGGCCGGCGAGGGCACCCATCACAGTCATGATGCCCCTCTTGGCAGCAGGTGGAATGATGGGCGTGTGCTCGACGTCGACCGACTCTGAATCAGGGCGTTTACCAAAGTCTTTTGCGTAGTCAGTCGATGTTGTTGGTTCTTCTGGTTTCGGCGGTGGCCAGGTGATGTCGTGTTCGTGGGTGACTAACGCGCCACGGATAATTTCGTTTTCGATGTCGACCAAGAAGTCCTCGGCGCTGCCCATTTCTTGCAGCATCGCAGCGATTGCATTTCCGTAGAGCCGACTGGAGAGCGAGGGCATCCGGCCTGGAAGATCGGTGTATCCA
>CAVOCO010000227.1:0-3440 GCA_963694215.1 Phycisphaerae bacterium | reverse complement strand
CAACCCCAGCACCATGGAGATGATCCCACCATACGATTCAAGACTTTGTCTGGTTCTGAAAATTATGAATCTTGAGAAATCCGCTGATTGGGAACTGAATGTGCGGCTTTTTCGCGGTCGCAGATGTGAACACTTTCCCTGTTTCGTCGTTATCCTTTGCCGCTATGTCAGATCAACACACCATGACTGTGAAGTCCATCGTGATCAACTTCGTGTGTCTCCTCATCGTGGCCCCGGTAGTTTCGGTATTGATCTTGTGGGGATGCTGGGTGTTGATACCTGATCCGCCGCCACCGCCGCAGACCTCTGCGGCCATCCAAACTCAAACCTTCATCCGCTCCGCACCGCACATACCGGTTTCGGGGCGGACGGTCTATATGGCCAGCTGTGCGCGGTGCCACGGAGACTCAGGCGACGGTGACGGGACCGAAAAACTCGATCGTCCGGCGCGGTCATTTCTCGCAGGCGGCTTTTCGTTCGGCAATACACCTGAAGCTGTTCGCCGGGTTGTGCAGCATGGTGTGGTGGGTACACCCATGCCTGCGTTCGCAGGAATACTAAATGCTCAGCAAACAACTGCTGTCGTGAAGTATGTGCTGTCCATGGCTCCCCGAGCGACAGGAGCAAGTGATGCTGCCGAACTGGTTGTCGCTGATCGCCCCTTGGTTGCTCGTGGCATGCTCTCGGCGCGTGGTCTGTGGGAAGAAAATGAACCGCGCGGCGTGCTGCTTGGCGGCACGGATGGTTTGACCCTGTCATATGGTGTTCAAGATGTATCTTTTCGCGCTGCACGGCAAGGTGGATTCGTCAAACGCACAGATTGGGAAGGTCGGGGGGGCACACCGCTCTTGCCTACTGGGCAGTTGATTCACTGGGCGTTACCCCAGCCCATGTTTTCTGAGCATGGCGTGGCAGTCCCTGCGAGGTTTCTTGGTACGTCCACCTCGGGCGGCATCGCGTCGCTATCGATACAGCTTCCCGGCGCGACTATTCGTGAGCATGGCGACACCATTACGCACGGGGCGCAGACTGGGTATCGCCGGACACTTGAGATTGAAGGGGACGCGTCGAACATTGACATGGCTTTGCCGTCGCAGGGGGCTTTGGCATATCTCGGGCAATCTGATCCGTGGTTGTGGTGGAGAGACGGCGCGGACCTTGTTGGCGCAAAGGGGATGACCAGTCATGGTGAGCAGACGGTGCGGCTTCCTATGTCTGGGACTCTCGAGATCATTGTGCTGCCTGCAGCCGACATGCGTAGCGCTGCTGAGGCGGGGATTCCTGTAGGAAGAACGCCATGATGTGGTCACTTTCGTGTCTTACACTTTCTCTTGCCGATCCGGCCGGCTGGGTGGTCGAGACAGTCCCTGCGCCGCTAGGCGAAGTGGTTGAAGTTGGCGGCATCGCGTTTCCAGAAGAAGGAACCATTGCAGTCAGCACTCGACGCGGTCGCGTGTGGTTGATCGACGGGGCACTCGATAACGACCCCTCAGACGCAACATGGAACATATTTGCAGATGGCCTCTACGAAGGGCTTGGTCTCGATACAGCAGGCGATGACTTGATGGTTCTGCAGCGCGGCGAATTATCGTTACTGCGTGATGTTGATGGTGATCGACGCGTTGACGATATCGAAGTCATTACTGCCGACTGGGGACTATCTGACAACTACCACGAGTTTGCATTCGGACTGCCTCGAGACGCAGAAGGAAATCGCTACGTGTCTTTCAACCTCGGTTTCATGGAGCCAGATTGGTGGCACGGCAAGGCCGTTGTTCCCAATCGCGGTTCGATCATGCAGGTGTCTCCATCGGGCGAGCTCACGCCTTGGGCGCACGGATTCCGAAGCCCGTGCGGGCTGGGTTTTGATGCGACGGGTCGCCTTCTTGCAACAGATAACCAGGGGGATTGGATGCCATCCTCTCCGATCTTCGTTGTGCAGAAAGATGGTTTTCATGGACATCCCGCGAGCTTGCGTTGGACCGATGCCTACCGCGCGAGCAATCGGGTGCCTGATGACAAAGTGCCCCCTAGTGTTGATCGCGTTCCGGCGGCAATTTGGATTCCTTATGACTGGTCACGATCGACTGGCAACATCGTGGCCGACACAACCGGCGGCGCATTTGGGCCGTTTGCAGATCAGCTCTTTGTGTCTGAGTTGACAACAGGCCGCATACTTCGCGCTGAGATCGAGGACATTGATGGCGTTTCGCAAGGCGCCGTGTGGCCCTTCATCGATCGTGTTGGATCAGTGGCGCGAGTTGCGTTTGCGCCGGATGGATCTTTGATCTGTGGTCTTACGAATCGTGGTTGGGGCGGACTCACCCCAGGCCATGGCGTACGCAGGATTCGCTTTAGTGGCGAGGTGCCGATGGAGATGAAGCACGTGCGGCTAGTTCCCGGCGGCTTTGACATAGAGATGACGTATCCGATCGAGGGCGATGTATTGCCTACGCAGGTACACGTCGACACCTACGACTACAACTGGTGGTGGAAGTATGGTTCGCCCGAACAGCGAAAGAGTGGAATGCAGGTAAGTGAAACAACGCTCTCGGCTGATCGCCGCACACTGCATGTGTCGATCCCGATGCTCCGTGCCGGTCGGGTCGCTCGTCTTCGTCTCACAGGTGTGATGAGCCAGGGTGGTCTGCCACTTGTACACGAAGAAGTGGCGTACACCATAAACCGTTTGCCTGGTGGGCCATCTGGGCAGGTTGCCAAGGAAGTGGAGCCACCAAGTGCCGAAAGCTCAGTGGAAGATGAATCCGGTTGGCTTCGGCTCACGTGGGGCGATGCGACCGATATGTGGGAGGGCGATTGGCGGCTCTCCAAGGCAAAGCTTGATCGAGCCGATCGCCGCAGATTTGTGCAGGTGAGTGGTTCCGACGCTTTGGTGAATGACCAGGCGACGACGGACCTCGCACTCCGCGCCGCTGCCCCCGATGGCGTGGTCGCGGCTGCTGTCATGTTGCCAAGTCTTGGCGCAATGGCGATTGGATTGCCAGGTGATGCTACTTTGGTTGTGCGGGATCTCGAGAATCATGGAAGCATAGAAGTGCACGACAACAATGGCGTGCAGATCGCCACTTCAGATCGCGATATATGGCGCGGCTCCGGGCAGTGGCATCGAATTGAGTGTGTCGTGCGAAAGAATCAACTCGAACGAGTCTCTCTGGACGACATGGTCATCATGACAGATGTGTCATTGCCAGAAGGTGGAACGGACAACTGGTTGCGATTCCTCGCAGCACCTGGTCCGGGCGGAATTGCTGACGTGCGGTTGCAGCCAGACCGGGCCAGTATGCCTGAGGGTGGTGACAATCTACTCGCAGGTCAATTTGAGTTCAGCGGTGACTTGAGTGGCATGGTTGGAGAAGATTCCATGGTGCTTAGTGGGAGCGGTGCAGTGCAGTTAAGCCCCAGTGCGCCGTCGACCGGCA
>CAVOCO010000226.1:0-3441 GCA_963694215.1 Phycisphaerae bacterium | reverse complement strand
CCAGTACGGCTTTGCTGGTCCGTCCGCGATTTACAATCAGGTCGACGGCCCAGATATTCGCGGCGATCAGCCCGAGGCGCGTCGGTGGCTCTTGACGCGGCTGGCTATTCCGCTTGCCGATGATGATGGAGAACCACCAGGCGGATCCAATTATCCTACGGACGCGAGCAAACGGATTTATCGATATCAGGCCTTTGCAACTGAGTCATTATTCCCCGCCGATCCGCGGCCACGCACCAGTAGTGTGGCGGGCTTTGAAGTTGCTGTTCCAGTCGTAGAGTATGGCCGTGTCGATGTCGCCTCGATGTTGATGGGCAGTGTGCGCGAAGCGCTGTTGCATTCGCAGCCGTATGCGAACCCATACACCAACTTTGCCCGTAGACCTTGGTTCATAGGTGACAACCCAGATGGCACGCACGCTGTGCTTGAAAATGTTCGTTCAGGTGCCGCGGCGCCTGGCACCAGCGGAGCGCTACCCGGGCAAGGCACGCAGCGCGACTTATTGAAGTCACTGCTTGCATGGCCTCGCGCCGAGCGAGACGCGAAAGGCGCATCTCGTTTCGATCAGGGTTTGACCAGTGGTGTGCTCGCCTCAGGGTGCAGTAGCTTTATTGTCGAGTGGACATGGGATCAAGATACTGGTGAAACCCGCACATGGCAGCTGGCCAACCCTGTTCTCGAGGATGGCCGCCTCAATAAGAAAACATGGCACGGACTTCGGTATGACCCGACGGGCATGTCCACAGGTGACTTGGCCACTCTTGGGCTCGACTCGCCGCCGACCGGCAGGCAGATTTGGTTCGGGTTGCCATCGTTGACCGATGGCGATGGGATCGACCCAGATGCCACGGTCGCTGGTGACCCGCCGCAGTTTGATCGCCGCGTCATGCCCTTTGTAACCTTCGCAGGCGCATACCCTGGCAGTTCAGAGCCCGATGGCACACCTGGATGGCAGTACCTCGATTCAGACAAGCCAAGCGTGGCAGCACCCGCGTTGGTGCACCCTAATGCAGTGGACGAAGAGGTCGCCGGGTTCGGCCCGCCTGGGGCACGTGTGCGTGAATACTGGGCTGTCTTTGGTCCGAATCGACACTGGCCGCTGATTGAAGGGCGTGATCAAATTAGCGGGGGTGGTGACCCATCTTCGCAAGGTGGGAACCCAGACGGAACAGATGATCCAGATCCGTCGTACACACCTTGGCCCGCAGCGTTGCGGATCACCATGGTGCTGCATGACCCCGCAGTCAACTTGGAAAGCGGCAAGGAAATACAGTTCGTCGTCGAACTCTCAAGGGATCGGTTGCAATGAATCAAAGCAGACGTGGCAACGCGCTCATTCTTGTTGCAGCAGTGTTGGTGCTGCTGATCATTATTGCGACGGTCTTTCTTTCTCGCACATCCACGCTGCGGCAGATTTCAGCCTCGCAGCGGCAAGCCGCCTTTCAGCGAGATCGCATGGAATCGGCAGCCAAAGAAGTCGCTCAAGAAATTGCGACCTCGCTCTTTGTGCATCCGATTGATTACACCGACGCCGAGTACGATGCTGGACTTCCAGTTGACGAAGGACGCCGCAAGCGTCCCGCGGCTGGGGCGACCCGCTACGGCATTGACGAGCGATTTGCCTGGAACCGAGCTCCGTACGAAGTGTCGCCATGGACGAATCCGCCCGACTGGCTCTCGTGGCCGCTGCGCCCCGGTCCGTGGCGTGAGATGTACCAAGACGAGGTCACATGGAATCAAGCCAACTGGAATTGGCAGGAGCGGCGAGACGGCGAGAACATTGATCTCTTTCATTGGCCACTTCCCCCGGCAGGTTGGCCGTTTCATGCGACCGAAACAGTGTTGCCACTGCGAAACAATCCAGTTGGTGGTCCCGGAACATCTGATACGAGGTGGCTTCGAGACACCGAGCCGCAGCGAATGGCATCGCAGTCGCTGCATGATGCAGGCAGCCCATTCTCTGAGTTTGCCAACCCTTTCAACGATCGATACATGGATGCCTTTAGTCACTGGCGGCACATGTCGTACATCGGGCGGCCGCAGAATGGCTGGCGTATGTGTCCTGACATCGCGGATGTCACGGGGGTGCGTTCAAATCTCACAGCTGATGGTGCGCGGCATGGGCAGGGCGTCTGGGCGGATGGCCGTGCCTACTACGGGGGCATCCTGAACAGACTGGACTTGCCGATTGAACAGTGGCCGGCTGTCCTGCCATCACGCGCAAGTCAAGCACCCCAAAATGGCTCGTTCGAACGACTGACCGATGACGAGACTATAGATGGCGATACGGCCACAAGCATGTTTGTGTTTGACGATGACTCATTGGTGATTCCCGAGACGTCCGACCCGGGTTCGTACCCGAATCAAGTTGACAATGTTCAAACCTGGGACTTCTGGGATCGCTGGCTCTCATGGCTCCGCCCGGAAGGGCAGCGTCTTGCTCTGATCGCCGCCGAGCAGGGGGTTGGCGGTAATCTCCCGCCGAACTTCTATGACCTGTCAGATCTTGACGCGGATGGTGTGCATGGCGAGATCTTTGACCCTAAATCAATTCCGGGTGGTGACAACGCTGGCACTCCACGATGGGGCGAACGCCCAGAAGATGAATTCACACCTGGCACCGCCCGCTGGAATGTATCCCGCATACTGACCGACACTGACGGCGATGGATTCACCGACTCATTCTGGTGGCTCTCGCCACATATTGGCGTCGACGGTACGCGCCAGTTGATTGGCGTGTCTATTACTGACAATAGCGGGCGAATTAACGCCAATGCTGCCACGCGGTTTATTCGCAATGATCAGGCGGGCACAAAGGAATCAAGCCGCGGCGCAACGCCAGCAGATATCGCGCTTGTTGGACAGAACCACGGCGTCATTGCTGATGCTGATGACTACGGCAATTCCAACTTCGCGCCCCAGATGCCGGTGTGGAACACGGGCTTCTTCGATATCGAAGCGCATCAGCCGTACACGCTTGAAGTTGGCACGACCCACCAGCAGGTGCATCCACAACTCAGCGTCCCGATGATCACATACCCAGAAGCAGGCAAGATGACCGGTACGCCCTCCGAGGTGTATTCAGCGTGGGACCCCGACTTTTGGCGGGAATACGATTCGAACGGTTTCAATAGCCGCGCGCTCATCGATCAGTTGAACTTGCGGCTCTCCCCGATTTTGCCGGACAATATTGCTGACGCGAACGACCGCGAGAACCGGCTGGCTTATTTTCAGATGAGCGGCCAAGACCCGCAGCATCCGCAGAATGTCTTCACGCCATTCAATCTCGCCGACGAGTTGGAACTACGAGCAAGTGAAGGCGCCAACCACCCGTGGGTTGATAGTCAGTTTGAACGAGCAACTGGTCTGGGCTCGAGTCAGTTTGGCGATCCATATGACGTCAATCTCCTGCGAGGTGTGACGGGTCGATCAGAAACGAGC
>CAVOCO010000225.1:0-3461 GCA_963694215.1 Phycisphaerae bacterium | reverse complement strand
ACCGGGGTGCCCATGGCAGCAAAAACTACAGCCCAAAACGAAACGTGGCGAACGCCCCACATCGAGCAGCTCGCTGCGGAAGGCCTCGTCTTGACCAGTGGCTACGCCAGCGCGCCTGTATGTACGCCGTCTCGCGTTAGCCTGATGACAGGACAAACACCAGCACGCCACCACACCACGTTCTGGACACTTCACCACGACCAAGACACTTCTGGAAAGCACCCGAGGCTCACTCCGCCGGATTGGAACATACGCGGCCTGCAACCGTCTGCCACCACTCTTCCCGAACTCCTCCGCTGCCAAGGCTACCGAACCATCCACGCAGGCAAGGCGCATTTTGGGGCTCACGGAACACCCGGAAGTGACCCCACCAACCTCGGCTTTGATATCAACATTGCAGGCCATGGAAGCGGCGCACCCGCTTCATACCTTGGTACGCATCACTTCACCCACGCTGGCCGAACCGGCACGGACAAGACCAGTGTGTGGGATGTGCCCGGGCTCGAGCAATATCACGGCCAAGACATTTTCCTCACCGAGGCCCTCGCCGAACGCGCATGCGCAGAAATCGACAATGCAGCATCTGACGGCGTTCCATTCTTCATGAACTTTGCCCCCTATGGTGTACACACACCAGTGATGGCAAACAAGCGTCTTCTTCACCAGTACACAGACCTACCCGAGCGCGAAGCCGCCTACGCCACCATGGTCGAATCAGTCGACAATGCCGTCGGCGCATTGCTTGCTCGGCTCGACGAGCACGGACTAGCCGAAGACACCATCGTCATCTTCACCAGCGACAACGGCGGCGTCTCGGGCCGCGCAGGCAGACCAGCCAACCGAAACGCCCCGCTCCGAAGCGGCAAGTCCGCAGCATACGAAGGTGGCACGCGTGTGCCGTGGATTGTCCGCTGGCCCGGCGTTACCGGCCCGACAACTCGATCAGATGTACCGATCGTCACGCACGATCTGTACCCAACCTTGCTTGCAGCAGCTGGCGTGCAATTCCCAACTGGTCACACCATCGATGGCGTGAACATCAAGCGCATCTTTGAGATGAGTACCCCACCACCACGCACGATCGGCTGGAACCAACCCCATCAAGTCAATGCCACCGGACCCGGCATTGAGCCCTTCACATCTATCCGGCACGACAACTGGAAAGTCATCGTATTCCACGACGGCCCACGCATCGAACTCTATGACCTCAATGCGGACATCGGCGAAACCAAAAACCTCGCCGCCAGCAACCCCGATGTCGCCGACGACATGCTCAAACGCCTGCGCAACTGGACATCACATACCAATGCGCAGTTGTCGACTAACACATCCACAGGTCAGTCCATCGCCATTCCCTAAGGGCCGAGTCCGCACATGACGAAGATGTCTCGACTGCACTACCACGCATCGCCTACCTGTCGCCGCGCAAGCACGCGCGGCATATCGAACTTGAACTAGGCCGCCCAACCACAGCCAATGGGCGTTGAGTTGATGGGTGTTTAAGTAATAGGGGCGATTGTGTATTCATCGCACGAAGCGAACTACGGCTACAGATCGCCCGGTCGCTCGCCGCAGAGGGGCCGTGGACGACTTATGGGCACGCCCCAAATCCGCTGATCAACGTCAACAAGTCATTGATGTCAGAAACACCATCGCCGTTGATGTCGGCCTCTGGCGTATCCCACACAGCAAAGAGACCAAGAAGGTCATCAATGTCGACCACCCCATTATCGTCCAGATCGCCCTGGCACTCTTCCGCCTCGACCACAATCTCGTACGCGCCCATATCAACTACTGCGCCCATCACGCGGCTATTGCCTGGCAGATCGAGCGGCGTCGCTTCTAGGACATCTCCATCATCGTCCGAGTCGAGTTCGTCTTGCATGATGTACTCGTCCTTGCCTGCGTCAAAGCATGGCGAGTCCGCCTCGAGGCTGTAGTTGAATGCCCACGGGTCAACGAACCCTGGGTCTTCATCGATATTCCCCCCGCCAATCGCTCCGCCGTCGACACACGAGTACACAATGTCGGTGCCGTCAATCTCATCGCCAAGATTGCCCCACAGAATGCTATTGGCGATCAGGCTTGACTCCCCACCAACGCACAGAATGCCGCCTGCGTTCTGGACCACCGTCGAGTTGCTCATCCGAAGCTGCCCGGATGTGCGTACTGAGGGCCCGCTGCCGTTATTGGCGATCAGAGAGTTCGTCAATAGAATCTTCTGCCCGCCAAACACAGCAGTCCCAGTTCCGACTGAGTCTTCGGTGAGTTGATTGTTTCGGAGTTCAAGCCGGTCCCCAATAAACACAATTGTCTCAGCGACCGAAATGCCGCCCCCATCGTTCCCGGATACGTTGGAATTGATTGAAGCGGCCAGAATGGTTAAGAATCCATTCCCCACGACGTGCATGCCACCACCGTAGCCAGACTGATTCGCCGAAATCTGTCCGCCAGTAATACTCACGTCGGCGTGAATAGCGAACAAACCGCCGCCAGCCATGTTGCCGAAGTTGTCGTACAGATCAGTCTCGCTCAGTGTTCCATTTGACTCAGACAGGAACACACCGCCTCCACGAACAAACGCGGAGTTGCCAATACATTGCGATTGCACACTCGTAAACGACCCGAAGTCCGCAACCAACACGCCGCCGCCATCTTCCTGGGCCTCATTCTCTTGATACAGCGAGCCTTCAAGGGCGAGGCTGCCGCTCCGGCACACTGTGCCACCGCCAAACTGCGCAACATTCGAAGAGACGGTGCTGTCCAGAATGATCGAACTACCGGATTCGATAAACATGCCGCCGCCGAGGTAGCCCGCATTTCCATCGAAGGTCGTCTTCTCAACCATGGTGCTCTCTACATCTGCCCACAGCCCGCCACCATTGCCGGGAATTGCGTAGTTGTTCTGCACCAAGCACTCGTGGAACTCGAGCGATCCTCCATCGGCATAGAGACCGCCGCCGCCGGACACGGCCATATTCTGCAGCACATCACACCCAACAAACGAGACGACGCAGTCATCCATACGTACCCCACCACCAGCCCCAACAACTTCGTGGAGGTGAATCAAACTGTCCGTCACGGATCCAGTGCAATTAAAAAGATAGATCCCACCACCATCGAGGGCGACCAGGTTCGACGCGCACGTCACCCCGCTGAGCGCAAGATCGCGACCACGAAGATAGAGCCCCCCGCCAGTGCCAGCTTCGTTGAGTTCAAACGTGGAGTCTTGTATTGACAATACGCCCCCGCCGGTTGCGTACAGTCCGCCGCCAATCCCCGCGTCGTTTTGAATGATCTCGCACGACTCAATCGAGACATTACCGGCACCAACACCAATCGCTCCGCCGGCGCCTGCTGTGTTGAGTTCACACCGCACATTGAGAATGTGATGGTCAATGCCGTATGTCGAAATCGCGCCACCAGTGCCGCCCGTGAGATTGGATTCGAAGGTCATTACG
>CAVOCO010000224.1:0-3462 GCA_963694215.1 Phycisphaerae bacterium | reverse complement strand
GTAGTCAGATGTCTGACTATGTTCTCGTTGCGTCTGGCACGAGTGACCGTCAGGTACGGTCGGTTGCCGATGATCTTGAGAATCTTGGCGAGACGTTCGGCAGGAAGCGATTTCGGACAAATGCGGATCCCGCGTCTACATGGGCCGTCGTTGACTTCATCGATATAGTGATGCACCTTTTTGAGCCCGCTCGCCGAGCCTATTACGACCTTGATGAACTTTGGGCCGATGCCCCTGAGATAGAGTTTGCTCGCGAACCAGAGGCATGATGTCGTTTTGCCTTGCGTGTCTGTTGGCGGGCATGGCGGGCGTCGGCGCACCTGCTCTGGTTGATGGTATTGAGGGTCGTTGGAAAGGCGCGTTTACGTTGCCTGGAGATGTCTCTCAGGATCTGGTGGTCACTCTCGAACACACCACGGATCAAAACTGGACCGGCCAAGCGGTCGGCTTGAGCAGTGGCATACAGCCACAGCCCTTGCCGAGTCTGTCTGTGCGTGGTGGGGTGGTGAGCTTTCAAGCCATCCTTGGCGAGGGTTCGCTGCGATTTCGAGGACGACGTTCAGAAGATGGGCGTTCGATGGCGGGTATTGTCACAGGCTCAACGTTGGGCTCGCCGGGTGTATTCCATCTTGATCTCCAGCATGCTGTGCAAGGCCAGCCGGGGCAGTTGATTTACGGCACGGATATTCCCGTATCGATCGACGAGTTGGTGCCGCTTACCGTCTATCTACTCCACGAAGGTAATCAGTGGTATGGAGAAGTGGACTTTCCAGAGTCTGGCGTGTTGGGCTACCCCATTGAGGTGCAGGACATTGATGGCGTCTTAATGCTTTCGCTGCCATCGCCTAGAAACAGCGCGCCCATCACACTCACTATGCAGCCAGGCGAGCAGATCGTGACCGGACTGTGGGGGCGCGGCGAACGGGTTCGCGTAGTCGAACTCGAACGAGGTCGAGCGACCCCAATTCTGCGACCACAGGTGCCCATTGAGCCATGGACATGGATCAGTAAACCCGTGCAGGTTGAATCAGAAGGTCAATCGACCCTTCATGGCGTCTTGGCTCTTCCGTTTGGGTCTGGACCATTTCCACTTGCGGTTCTTCTCGGTGATGTGAATACAGATAAAGATGGGACGACTGATGGCCATCCTCTACTCTTGGTGCTCACCGATGCTTTGATTAATGCGCGCATCGCAACCATTCGAATTGATGGTGGTGATGGCACCTTCAAGTCGAGGCGTCGCGCGCTTCGACGATGGATGGAGTGGTGTGTCACGCAGCCTGAGATTGATGCTCGATACATTGCCCTTATTGGTCATGGCGAGGGAGGCGTGGTTGTAGCTCGGCATGCAGCGGCCTTTGATGAGCACATTGCAGCTGTTGTACTGCTTTCCACTCCGGGTTTACCAGGTCGGATGATTGAGGCGAAGCGACTTCGGAATATTCTGGAGGAATCCGGTACAGATGAAGTCAGTCGTGATTCAGTTCTGATGTCATTCGATGAGTTCTCGACGCTTACGATTCAGAATGTTCATGCCGCCGCGCTGCGTGAGTCTGCGCGTGATTGGATGAGCAAGCACCGAGCAGCAGTAGGGGAACCAGCCCCTTCTGCAAGCGAGATCGATCGTGTGGTTGAGCAAGCCCAAGACCCTGAGTGGCAGCAGTGGCTTAGCCGCGATCCGCGCAGCATCTTGCCGCGTGTGCAGGGGGTTCCTGTGTTCGTCCTGCAGGGGCAAGAAGATGCGACATTTGACGCGGGTCAGCACATCGCCGCACTGACCGATTCCTCGCTTCCGCGCGGAGTCCAATTGGAGTCGCGGCTTTTGCCAGGCGTAAATCATATGTTGCAGCCAGTTGATATACAGAATCCGATGTCTCCAGACCGCATTCGGACCACAGTTGCGCCATCGGCCATGCGTGTATTGATTGACTGGGTCAGGGCACAGCTTGTTCGAGAGCGGGCACTGTCCTTGCCGATTGGGGATGGTCCATGAGTTTCAGTCTCTCGCGTGGCCGAGGGTATGACACCATCGGGTTCGGCCTTGAAGCAGAAGACCTGCCGGATTGGGATGGGGGCGTACTCGATCCGCGGAGTCTATTTGGCTCGCCGAAACTTCCTTTTGAGCTCGAGATTGGCTCGGGCAAGGGAACATTCCTCGTGCAGCAAGGTGCCATTCAGCGAGACACCAACTTCCTTGGCATCGAGTGGTCGCGAGAGTTCTTTCGTTATGCAGCCGATCGAGCTCGCCGGAATCAGTTGTCCAATGTCAGGCTTCTTCATGACAACGCCCGCGAGTTTATTCAGCACAAATGCGCAGACGGTGTTGTAGATGTGCTGCATTTGTACTTCACAGATCCATGGCCAAAGACCAGGCATCACAAGCGGCGTGTGATTCAAGACGAGACAATGGCTCATATGCATCGTGTGCTCAAGCCCGGAGGCGTTGCTCACCTGGTGACAGATCACGTTGATCTCTGGGCGTGGTATAAAGATCACGCCGATCGACACACTCACTTGTTTGAGCAGCGGCCATTCTCGTCGCCAGCCTCTGCAGATGAGGGCGAAGTTATTGGGACGAACTTTGAGCGAAAGTACCGCCGTGAGGGGCGTCCATTTCATGCCATGTCGTTGTACCGACAATCAATTAAGGAGCCAAACGATGCATCGTGAGGGAACTGACCCAGACAATGTGCAGCTCGAAGACATTCTGTGCGATTTCTGCACCGAGGCAGCGTGGGCTGCAGGCACTCCATGTGTCGAAGGGCATCAAGGCAGTGTTATTTGCGGCAAGTGCTTGAGCGTTGCTTTCGTATCTATCGTGACATGCAGCGTCGATGAGCAAGAAGCATCATGCGTGATGTGCCTTGAGAAACGCTCAGCCCAGTTCTGGCAAGGTCTTGGCGATGATGCGATCATTTGCCGTCGGTGCGTAAAACAGTCTGCTGGCATACTGCAGAAGTCTTCAGAGGACGACTGGTCAAAACCTGCATCGTGACTGAATTCCGCTATGGGTCTTCATCCATGAGCGAACGCGGCTGCGGCGGTCGATAGGCAACAGGTAGGGTGAGCTGGAACGATGCGCCGAGCCCGGGTTCGGATACGAGCGATAAGTCTGCTTGCAGCATCTCAGCAAGTTCACGGCAGATAGCCAGTCCGAGACCTGTGCCAGCGTGCTGGCGTGTATGGCTCGCGTCGATTTGGCGGAACTTTTCAAAGACGAGATCCCGCATGTCATCTGGAATGCCAGGCCCCGTATCTGTCACCGTGAGTGCTATGCCTGTTGTAATGCCGCTCTGGACAATGCGGCGACCAGCGATCGTAACAGTGCCGTTCTCTGGCGTGAACTTGATGGCATTGGACAGCAGATTGTAGAGAACCTGTTGTACCTTTCCTGAATCAGTTTCGACTGTCGGTAGTGACGAGTCTAATTCTGAAACGACTGTAATTGACTTGTTTTTAGCT
>CAVOCO010000223.1:0-3486 GCA_963694215.1 Phycisphaerae bacterium | reverse complement strand
AGAATCGCCGCATGAACCGGTCCTTGCGGGGCTTGGGGCCATACCAGTGCATGTACAGCACCAGCGATCCGGGGCGACGGATGCCGATAGGCTTCAAGAGGTGGATGCCGAGTAAATCAGTGGTAGTCGCTGTGCTCAGTACAACCTGCTGATGACGGAGCGATCTGGCAACGCGATTGGCGACTTGGATATGTCTGGCTCGGCGCGAGAAAACGCGGCGTACTTCAGATGGAGACAAACTGTGGGCTGCGAGGTCGCGGTGCGTCCAGACTCGGCAATGCTCTTTGCCCTTGGGGTACGCGCAGGTTAGTGCGGATACCAGCGCATGGCAGTGCCCAGCCTGACTGATGAGGGTCGGCTCCATGATGTTGGTTTCGATAGTGGGACTTGACATGGTCCTTGCCTTTCGTACTGGCAACATGAAATCGAATTGGGGGCGTCAGGTGGGGCCAGAATACATAGGTCTACTTTCCTGTCGTTCAGAGACAAACTCTGCTTGCCGGTCAATATGCCTTGGCCCAGACGACGCGTCTGGTGCTTGGCTTTCCTGTAAAAATGCACGTGCCTGGCTCAGCGTCGCCGACCTGATTATTCTCGTGTTTCAGCGCTCCAACATGAAGCGCGATACACGCGTCATCTGGAAGATTGAGTTCAGTGAAGTTCGCATGTGGCGCGGCATCGATGAACGCAAAGTCTGCAGCATCTGGAATGACGTGCACGCGACCCCCGTCGACGCCGCCCTTCATCAATGCATCTCGAACAGATTCTGAAACAGCACCGTAACCCGCTACACCAGCGCCGTACTTCCACCGCGTAACAAGACCACGGCTCAGCGGAAATTCAACTCGACGAGTCACGACCAGCGGAATGGGAATGCCGGTCATCGCAAGCCGCGCAAGCTGGTGCGCCTTGCTTGCGTGCGCATGCACCACCGATGGCTTGAGTCGGCGCATGAGCCGGCGAAGGGCCAGCACGCCACGCACTCCTCGGTCAGAAGGCACTGACTCAACTGCAAAACCTTCCTTGCACGCTCGGCGGAGAAATTCTGAGCCCGCGCGGCCGACAACAACGCTGTCGCCACCCATGCCACGAACGAGGTGCAGCGTCTGCTCCTCGCCGCCTCGCCATCCGGGCTGCGTATTAAGTTGCAGCACGGGGCCTCTCATGCTGACTGCTTCCGATTCAGTTGGGCCAGCAACATGTAACGCCGCCACTTGCTGGCAGCTGCGGTTCTAGCAATGACCCATCCAATATGCCCGCCGATGAACCCCCGCCGAATCACATAGTGTTGCAGGAATGTCGTACTTGCTTTGATTGCCGCAATAATCGGGCCGCCATGGCGCCCCCGCTTGTGCAACGACTGCGCAGCTGCCAAAGCATATTGTTCGGATTTTCTTCGAACTTCGTCCATCGTCTCGTAACTCGCGTGCAGCAATGGCTCACGCAATGTCCCAACAGGGCCATCAAAGACAACACGCTCGTGCACCAAATCATCTGAGAATCTTGTGTCGCCGCGATGAAACAATCGCAGCACGTAGTCGGGCCACCATCCACTATGGCGAACCTCGTGACCAAGAAAGCTGGTAAGCCGTGGCATTCGAAATGCTTCGTGTGTTTCCGAATCAATGGCGACGAGAATCTCTCCCCGCAATGCATCACTGACGACCTCGTCGGAATCGATCGATAAGACCCAGTCTTTCGTCGCAAGATCCAATGCGCGGTTCTTCTGCCGACCAAACCCCGGCCAATCATCGGTCACCACGACGACGTCGGCGATTGAACGGGCGATGGCGACAGTGTCATCGGTGCTCCCGGATTCGACAACGATAATCTCGTCGGCAAACCGCACAGCCTCGAGCGTCGCGGCAATCCGGTGGGCCTCGTTCTTACAAATAAGTATGACGGAAAGAGTTGGTGCCATGATTGATATCCACGCTCAGAGGTGCATGGTGCATGGTACATCGATCTTGTCACACTCAGCAGGGACCGAAGCCCCCAACAACCTCGAGCACATCATTCACGTCAACTGTGCCATCTTCATTGATGTCACCAACTGGCCCAGTCGTTCCAAATGATCCAATGACGAGCAGGATGTCATCGACGTCAACATCGCCATCGGCGTCAATATCAGCCGGGCATGGATTACCGTCAACACAGTCCAGTTTCGATAGTTGCACGCCATCGAAGCCGGCTTCGACGACCGATCCAGAACCTTCGTCCTCGGCAATCACGCGAATGCGGAATGACTCGATGCCCGTCATGCCGGTGGCGTCTAGGTCAATGCTCTGATACACCCAGCCACCTGAGGCGCCTGTTGGGCCAACCAGCTCAAGCGTGTTCCAGGCAGATGATCCTTCTTCGGACCACAGGATCTGCATTACTTCTTCGTTTGGCGCGCCACCAAAATCATTGCTGAACCATCGCCAGTACGACAGCTGCCAGCCATCGCCTGGAGAATCGAGCACAGGAGAGGTAAGAGTGGTGTCGCCGCCGTCTACGTCACTGTTGCCAGCAACGTTGTCGGTAAGCCAGCACGCGCCGCTTCCGTCACCATCGACCGGTGGATCGCCACGAACACCGCCGCCAACTGGTTCGCCGCGGTCCCAGAGCCCATCGGTGGCGGTGCCGGACACCACCCAGCCGGGATTGGTTTCGCCGTTGTCATCAAACGAAATGGCGATGTCTGATGCGACCAGCGCAGTCAAGACGTCAACTGGAGCTGACGGAGGGAAGGTCGCCATGCCACCAGATACCCCATCGACTGCAATGTAAAACTCCGGGGACTCGCTGCACATGAATGTAGGTAACGTCGCCTCATAATTCTCTCCACCAAGGTGCAAAATATCCGCCTCGTCGAAACTCCCGGCATCCCCGCGATACAAGATCCGCGCAGTGGCGGGGTCTGGAGATTCGCCGCGATCGAAAATGCGAACTGGAAAGCTGGTCGCGACGTTTGTAGAAACTGTCGCAGGCGCACCTGCGGTCAGTTCGATGCCCATCGTCGTGCTCACATGCTCCATCAAGGCCAATACACCAGCAAAGTTCTCTTCAGCGCACGGGCGAATTTCGCTTGATGGAGGATCAAATCCGCCTGGGTCACCTGAAGCAGGCCGAAGTTCGATCGTAAATGAAAGTGCCCCGTAACTGTCATAGGGCCAATCGATCAAGGTGCCGCTGGCGCAGTACAGAATGTTGCATGGGTTGTCATGGGTGTAATTCACACCGTTTACAGAGGCAATCGCATCAGAAATGGATCCGCCGACTGCGTGCAGTTCGTCCCAGTCTGGGGGCGGTACTGTGGTATAGCCGCGAGGTTCAAGCACAAGTTGTGAGTATGCGTGAAAGTCAATCTGAGCGCGGATATTGCCGTGCGCAAGACAGTAATCAGCGAGCGCCGCTACCTCAGGCTCGCTCATAGGACCGGGGCCGACATAGATATCGCTGCAAGGATCGGTGCTTGTGCTCTCGCCGCCGTTCCAATCGGCG
>CAVOCO010000222.1:0-3491 GCA_963694215.1 Phycisphaerae bacterium | reverse complement strand
ACGACAGGGTCACCCACAGTCCGGAGCACAGGAATAGGTTCGCCCGTGATGAGTGCTTCATCGACTTCCGATTCACCTTCGACGACGGTTCCGTCTACAGGAATTCGACCGCCTGGCCGAACCAAGAGGCGGGCCCCTGGCTCGACAGTCGCGACAGGGACGTCAGCGATAGAACCGTCGTCAGAAATCTGTTCTGCGGTATCGGGTTGGAGCTCGAGCAGGTCGCGTATGGCCGATCCGGCTTTGGCCGAAGAGCGGGCTTCCATCCAGTGACCGAGGCTAATGAGGCCAAGCAGGGCGGCCGCTTCGGTGAAGTAGCTTGGTTGCCCGTGGTCATAGCCCATCTGCTGGAGGACAAAGAGCACCACCGAATATCCCCATGCTGTGCATGCGCCGATGCTGATGAGGGTGTCCATATTGCTGCCGCCGCGTTTGAGGGCGGTCCATGCCGAGGTGATAAAACCAGGTCCGACGATGGCCACCACAGCTGTTGCGGCAATACCTAACGCCCAGTGAATCCACCAGAGGTCGGCAATGCCCAAGGAGTCGCCGCCCCAGTGCACCACAGCCATCGGAATCCAGATTCCAAGCCCCACGATTGCTCGGCGTCTCCATTGCTGTTCTTTCTTGGCGGCGAGACGCTCCATGTGGTCATGGAGCTCAGCAGCTGAGGTGGGGTCTGGCCCAACCGGCTTGGCTGGGTATCCCGAGGCTGTGACGAGTCTTGCTGCTTCGGTGGGGTCAATGGTGCCATGGATGATTGCACGGCCCGTTTGAACGCTAATGCTCGCATCGGTGACGTGTGGGCTGGCCAATAATGCTTGGCGGGCAGTTTCCACGCAGCTGGCACAGCTGATTTCATCGATATCAAGTTGGATAGTTTGGTCAGCCATAGTGAAGCAGTGCAGGGTAGACTACACCTTCTCCTATGTCAGATCACCGGACACGTCACATTTCGATCTTGCTTGCTGCAGCACCGCTCCTTGCGGTGCTCTGGGTTTTGCTTGGTGACCCGGTATCAGATTCGCAGGCGAGTATTGGCCATGAGCCGCCAACGCTCGTGCTATCGATCACTGTCGATTCGGGAGCCAAGATCGTTCGTGTTGGCCAGCCCGGCTTGCCGATTGGATCAATCCCTTCGCCCCGAGCAGGGCGACTTCGTGTGCGCGAGTCAGATCGACTTGGTCCAGCCAAGTTGCATCTCCCCCCGCCAACAGTCTGATCACATCGTCCGCATCGCACTGCGATGTATGACAGGTTTCAGACTTACCCATACATACAAGTTTTTCTACAAGGTTCATCCCAATGGCTATTCCAGTTGTCTCCAGTGTTGCTCGCAAAGTCTTCGGCACGCGAAATGATCGTTTGGTTAAGCGGTATCTCAGCATTGTCGACCAGGTGTCAATGTGCGAAGGCGAAATGCGTCAACTTGAGGACGTGGCGTTGCGGGCCAAGACTGAAGAATTCAAGGCACGAATCGCAGATGGCATCAAGACGACAGACATGCTTCCAGAAGTCTTCGCCGTTGCTCGCGAGGCGATGGACCGTGCCGTCGGTATTCGAGCCATTTTCAATCCTGCGATGGGGTTTGACCCCACCGTGCTTACCGGAGAAGCACGGACCTTGTATGACACCACCAAGGCTGCCATGGAGGCAGCAGAGCCCAAGCCGCCGTCGGGCAGTTTGCTCGGCTGCACCGAAGGAGTGCCTGCTTGGGTGTGGATGGATATCCCATTGCCGGTGTACGAAGCAGTGCGGGCCGTGTGGCCCGAATCTCGACCTCCATTTCGAGCGCGTCCATTTGATGTTCAAATCATCGGCGGCATGGTGCTCTATGAGGGCAGCATTGCTGAGATGAAGACGGGTGAAGGCAAGACTATTGTCGCTCCGCTGTCGTGCTACCTCTCTGTACTTGAAGGGAAGCAGGTTCATCTTGTGACGGTCAATGAGTACCTGGTGCAGCGTGACCGTGACTGGATGTTCCCATTCTTCCATGCGCTTGGCATGACGGCGGGTGCGATTCATGCGCAGCATCGTCAGCCAGCAGAGCTCAAACAGATTATGTATCACTGCGACGTCGTGTATGGCATGACCAGTGAGTTTGGATTTGATTTCTTGCGTGACAACATGAAGGTGAATGCTAGCGCTCAGGTTCAGCGACACCGTCAGATTGCCATTGTCGACGAAGTCGATTCAACGCTCATTGATGAGGCGCGAACCCCGCTCATTATCAGTGGCCCAGCGCATGATTCTGAGCCCCGGTATGAGTTGGCTGACCGCCTGTCCATGCATCTTCTTGCGAAACAAACCAAGTGGAACGAGTGCGACGAAAATGTGCAGAAGTGTCTCGTCGATATCTCCGGTCTTGAAGGCGACATTCGGAATGTAAGAGATCGAGTCGATATCCCTGCCATGAAGGAGCGTCTTGAGCGATTCAAGGCCGAGCTGCCAACGCTCGAGATTGCACGCGAGAAAAACCAGCAGTATTACGAGGTAGAACTGGACAAGAAACGAGCGACGTTGACTCACGAGGGAATTGCTGAAGCTCAAAAAGAGTCTGGCCTGGGTTCTTTCTATGTGGGTGACAATATTGACATGCCTCACTTGCTCGAGCAGGGCATTCGAGCGCATACGGTGTATCAGCGTGACCGGGACTACATCGTTGGTCCTGATGATGAGGGCACTCAGACGATCATCATCGTTGATCAAAACACAGGTCGAAAAATGGTTGGCCGGCAATGGTCCGACGGATTGCATCAAGCTATTGAGTCTAAGGAAGGCGTCCCGATCAAGGAGGAGACGCAGACAATGGCCACGATTACGATTCAGAACTTCTTTAAGTTGTATGAACGGCTTTCGGGAATGACTGGTACGGCTGACACCGAGGCGACCGAGTTCTATGAGATCTACGGACTTGATGTTGTGGTCATTCCGACCAATGTGCCGGTCATTCGAGGTGACCACAATGATGTTGTGTATTTGTCTATCAAGGACAAGTCCGACGCCATCATTGAAGAGGTCGCTCGATTCCACGATATTGGCCGGCCCGTTCTAGTCGGCACCACCAGTGTGGAGAATTCAAATTCGATTTCCAGTGATCTGAAGCGACGATTTTCAATCAAGCATGAGGTGCTCAACGCTGAGCAGCATGAACGCGAGTCTGAAATCGTCAAACATGCAGGCGAACTTGGCGCTGTCATGATTGCAACGAATATGGCTGGTCGTGGTACGGACATCAAACTTGCGCCCTTTACCACGCAAGAGTTGCTTGATCATTGGAAGCGACGAGACATTTGCCCCGCTGAAGTGACGGTTGACATGCCTGAGGGCGAGATCGCGGCGAAGTGCTGGCGGCACATCGCGGCTCGTGAGATTGGTATTCCTCGAAAGGAAATTGAGGAGATGTCGGACGAGCAAGTGCACCGCGCACTCTTGGAGTACTGGTTTGAGAAGCATTGCTACGGAAAAGAGTCCAAGGCAAAGTCGATGAC
>CAVOCO010000221.1:0-3513 GCA_963694215.1 Phycisphaerae bacterium | reverse complement strand
CCAATACGCTTGGAGTCATGAGCCCCGGCCGCGCTGTCATCGGCATGATTGGTGGACGAGCGGACTCGGCCAAGCAGTGGTTCAACGAGCCGATCGCGGGCAAGACCGTTGGCGTCATGAGCCGAAGTGGCGGCATGTCGAGCAGCTGCGGGTACTACCTGAGTCGTGCCGGTCTTGGCATCTCAACGATTTGCCACGTTGGTGGCGACTCTGTGCTTGGACTGACCTTTCCGGAAGTAGCCTTGAAGTTCCAGGATGATCGCGAAACTGATGCGATCGTGCTCTTTGGCGAGATCGGCGGTTCTATGGAAGAGCGGCTTGCTGACCTCATGCAAGCTGGCCGAATTACCAAGCCGGTGGTCGCATATATCGGTGGCAAGGCAGCCAAGGAAGGCACACGCTTTAGCCATGCCGGGGCAATTATCGAAGGCGATCGAGGAACGCATGCAGGCAAAGTACGCGCGTTGACTGCCGCTGGTGCCACAGTTGTTGATGGATTTGGCGAACTCCCAGCAGCGGCGTGCGCCGCGCTTGGCGTCGCCGTGGAGGTACATGAGAATGAGTGACCGCTGGCCAACGGCCATTACTGATATCGAACCTAATAGTGTTCGGGTCCGTGGATTCGACATTGCCGAACTGATGGGACGCATCTCATTTGGGCAAGCGGTGTACTTAATCATTCGCGGAGATCTGCCCGATGAACCAACCGGGCGATTGATGGAGTCAATTATCGTCGCTTCAATTGATCACGGCGCTACTCCACCATCTGCAATGGCGGCCCGTACTCTTGCGTCAACTGGCGCCACGCTCAGCGCTTCAGTCGCAGCAGGGCTAATGTCGATCAATGCTCATCATGGCGGTGCCATCATGAACTGTGCTGTCCAACTGGGGCAGATCAGTGATCGGGCAACGGCGTCGAAGTGCTCGCTTGAAGAAGCCGCTGCTGCGCAGCTTGCGGATTGGAAAGTCGACGGGGTTCGCATGAGCGGATTCGGCCACCGTGTGCACACGGCAGACCCCCGAACCGCCCGGCTTTTTGAACTCGCTCAAGAAGCGGGGGCCTTTGGCGATCATTGCCGGACGGCCATGGCCGTCGAAGCAGCATTTCAATCGCAGGGCAAGCCGCTTCCCATCAATGTCGATGGGGCGATGGGGGCTGTTTTAGCTGATCTTGGATTTGAGCCCGAGGTTATGAACGGACTCTTCATGATTGCCCGCACACCTGGTCTGATCGCGCATGTGCGTGAAGAGCAAACCCGTATGAAACCAATGCGTAAGGTCATGCCTGGGCATCACCTGTACGATGGGCCCGCACCGAGACCACTTGGCGAATCAAAGGAATCATGACTATGACCTACGGCGTTTCTGACATTGCGCAGCTCTTTCCAAGCCTCATGGATATCCAAGATGAGACACTTCGCGATCGCGTTGCCGCGGTATGGAACGAAGCCATCACCACCGGATGCGGTGGCAATGGATGGACCTTTGATGAGCTCCGCGCCGTCAAGTTCACCCTGCTTGCTGGTGATATTAAAATGACGTTCATTGAGCATCTGAACTCGTGTGTCCGTCAGTGCATTGCTATCGCAGACGTACTTGAAAGTTCCTTTACCTGTGACATTCCAATTGATCGCGATGTGCTCATTGCTGGATCGCTGCTTGCCGATTGTGGCAAGCCACTTGAGTTCGACAAGGACGCCAAGGGGAACATTATTAAGGGAACATTTGGCGAGGCGCTGCGGCATCCGTTTAGCGGAGTAGCCATGGCCTATAAGCATGATGTTCCTGCCTCGGTTATGCACATAATTGCCACGCATAGCCATGAGGGTGACAAAGTGCAGCGGAGCATCGAGTCAATCATCTTCCACCACGCTGACTTCGTTGACTTCGACATCGCCAAATTGCTCGGCGCTCGCGCAGCAAATGCCTGATATGGAACGACCTGATCGAAAACTCGGCACATGGGCCGTCATCTTTGGGACACTCATGATCGCGATCGCGTGCTTCGACGCAGCGTGGGGTCTTGCTACAGTTGCGCTGGGCGAGCAGCTCTTGATTATTGCAGGTCAACTCGAAAACCACCATCTTGCCATGTCGCTCGGGCGGCTCGTGCACTTCGTCACCTTTGGCGTGTTTAACGTGAGCGGCGTTGAGACTGGCGAACACGCACGCTCTTTGCTGAATATGCTCCCTCGGCCGGGCTACATCGTGGAGGTGGGCTGGATCCGCTTCTGCCTCTCGTCATGCGGAGTGATTTTGGGACTGATATTGGCCTACAGAAGTCCACGAAGCATCCAGCTGGTGCTCGTGTGGTGCATCGTCTCGCTTGGCTGGACAGTGTGGGCCACCATCCAAACGTGGGCATTGACGATGGACACGCTGGGCGACTCGACTTCGGGCGGGAGCATTCCGATGTTTTCCATTGAACTCGCCCTTCACTTTCTGTGGCCCGTCGTGCTGGGATCACGATGTGGCCTAGAATTCATCTCGCGTTTCCGCTCGATCCAATGACCGATTCGGGTGATCAGAACCGTAGCGATGCGTTTAAATCGGTCATGGTTGCGCCACTTGAAACTGATCGGCCAAATGCCTTTCGTGCTCTTCTCACCGGAAGTGTGCTTGCTGTGTTTGGAATTGCGATTGTGCTGGTCACATTTATTATCGCCTTGAGTTCATCGCAGTACGATGATCTTGTTGGACCAACGCAAGACGATGGTCCTATTGGATTGAACCTCATATGTCCTGCTCAGATCCTGCTGTTGTCGTTGGTACCAGTCATTCTGGGCTGCGTTGGTACGCGGCGGCGGCGGCGAACGATTCACCCACGGACCCTGCTGCCATCTCACATGGAATGCTTGCGGCGTATTCGATGGCCTATTCGGAGGCTGGTCATATCCACTAGTGTTGCTGCTCCTGCGCAGGAATTGGCATCACATGGCATTCGTGTAGTGGCAGATATGTCGCTGTTGAGCTGGGTTCAAACACGAGACGTGCCACAGGGGCTCTTAGAACCAATGTCGTTGCAGGCCGCTCGTCCAGTGGGTGGTTGCCAAACTGCATTCAACATTTTCATGCTGTCCATCTGTTTTCTCTTCCTGGTGCCGAGCTTGTATTTCCTATTTTTCGGCGTGCGTCAGCCGGGCATTTGGCCCGTCGTCACGCTCAGTATGCTGGTGCTCTTTTTTGTCGCTCTCGTGCGGACGATCATTCAATTGCCTTCGCTTCAACGATGTCTCGTCGATGTGCCAATTCTCTCCGGCTGGGCTCGAGGCGGATGGAGGCCGATCTACGCTGTGGCGGGTCCCGGCTGGGTTCGCCACGGCAGTCATGTCTGGCAGGCAGAACGAGATATTCTGCTTATTCGACGTCGGGGTAGACACGCGCCGGGCACAAGTCTTGAAGTCATGCTTGTTGGTCAGGAAGGTCGGCTGCGTTTTGTCTTGGCGGGCTGTGATGACTCGATGCTTGAGCGGCTCTGGTCGGCATGGATGAGCCCAGACGTTCGGCCTGAAC
>CAVOCO010000220.1:0-3518 GCA_963694215.1 Phycisphaerae bacterium | reverse complement strand
TTATTGGCAAAGATGCGTCTGAATTGATTCACGAGTTCTGTCTTGCTATCAGGCTCGAAGCCACTGCAGAAGACATCATTTCGACTATGCACGCGCATCCAACGATGTCTGAGGCGTTGCACGAAGCGGCCCTCGGAGTCGAAGGACGTGCGATACACGGATAGGGCGGATTCCCTGTCTGTCTCATAGATCGAAATCCGCGATCTATGTGTGAATTAGCTCTTTGGCATCATGCGACCAGTCACGACGGTCTGCATTGGCCATTCCTCAGCCACCTGACGCAGTTCATCGAGCGTGATGGTGTTCATACGGTCGAGTTCATCTTCAAGGCTAGTCCGCTTGCCAAGCGTAGTAAGCACCGGGCCAAGTCGTTGCATGCGACCAGCGGGCAATTCAGCGGCCACTGAGACAGCAGTTCGCATCATGGCTCGGGCTTCGGCCAGATCCTCTTCGGTCAATGACGCGACGAGTTCATCGTGCACGGTTCGCATGGTGGTCTCAACGAAGTCAATGCGATCTGGTGAGCACACAGCCCACGACACATATCGTCCACACCGATCGTTGCCCTCGTACTCGGCGTATGCCTCTTCGGCATACCCTGGGTCGACAAGTGCCCAGTGCAATCGCGAGCCATCGCCACGACCAAGAATCCATGACAAGACTCCGGCTGCATATCGGCGATCGTCCTGAATAGCAGGCGCTGGAGCAATTCCAAGCACATACGCGGCTGAGATACGATCACTCTCAAATGTAAATTCCTGTTCAGAGTGCGTCATTTCATGTGGTGTACGCGTGGCGCCAGTGCTCGCCCAGTGTCCACAGAGTGAGTCAGCCAGAGTGCACACCTGTTCAAAGTCGACCTTGCCGGCCAACGCGAGTACTACGTTGTTGGCACCGTATCGCTCGGCATGCCACGCTCGCATCTCATCTGGAGAGACCGCCCGCACAGACTCTGCGGTGCCAAGAACACGGTGGCCCATCGGATGCTTTCCATAGTACATCTCGGACACTCGTTCCCAGAGTTGCCAGAATGGTTGATCCTCATACATTGCAATCTCTTCAACAACGACCTCGGCCTCATCGGCAAGATCGGCGGACCGAAGCGCTGGCTGCATGATGTCAGCAAGAATGCGAAGCGCTGGCTCGAGCGTTGAAGGCAGACCGTGAACATGAAATGCTGTGATTTCGTGTGACGTCCATGCATTGTGATTCACGCCAAGTTCATCGAAGGCTTTGTCGATCTCTTCGCCGCTTCTCGTAGCAGTACCCTTGAACACCATGTGCTCAAGGAAGTGACTGATGCCCATCAAATCTGTGGGTTCGTCACGTGCGCCGCTACGAACAAAGAAACCCGCGGCTGCCGAGGCTGCATGTGGATCAACTTCCGCAGCAATGCGGAGGCCATTTGGAAGAACGTGTTCGTGATACGTGACACTCATGGCCAAAGGATACCCCCGCCAAGCAGAGCATGGACTCACCCAATCGAAGGGAAAGCGTGCCGCATGGCCTCACTGTGTTCACCAAGCAAGTCGCGGATATAGACCGCAAGCAGCCCACTCGCTCGGCCGCTCACATCGCGGTCACAGCTCCATCTTCCCACCGCGCACCCTTGGAGCACTTCAATTGTCTCCCGCCGCACACGCCAATCGCCTTCACCCGGCACGGCTACGACGCCACCAGCTGATGTCCGAAATCCAAAAAGGTCTCCATCAGCCGGAAGTTCCTTGCCGCTCACGACGTCGTGCTCGACAACAGGCCGCCATCCCACTGCTTCAAGCAGATTCCATTGAAAGGTCAATAGATGGGCAGGTGAGCTCGATAGATCAGTCAAGACCTGATCGAGCGCATCAAACACGGCCGGATGAGGATCTTGATCGGTCAGCAGTCTTGCGGTCAAATCAACGGCATAAATAGCCGCTCGATTGGCTTCCGCGTTGTGACGCGTTGGCCAGTACACCTCTTCGAGCAACCACTCAGTCAGAATCGCAAGGTCCCGGCCTGCCTTTACCAACCAGCCCAGGTGACCACGTGTCACTGGTTCAAAGCCGCCTGAGAACGACCCACCGGGCCGAAGTGCTCCTTTGGCAAGCCCTCGTACCAGACCGTGTTCTCGGGACAATGCTGCAACGGTCTGAGAAGTTTCAGAGTACTCCCAGCGACGAAGGACTATTGCGGTGTCGGTCAGTCGCGCCATTGGGCCAATGGTAGGGGTGCTGCGTTCAACTTGTTGGGTTCCGCATTGAAAGTCCAACGTTCACCCGCTGTCTCTCTTACACTCGCCATATGAGTGGAACGCAGCACGTTGTAGCCATCATCAATCAAAAGGGTGGCGTGGGAAAGACGACCACGACCGCGAATCTTGGGGCCGCCCTTGCGCGATCTGGGCTACGCACGTGCCTTGTTGATCTTGATCCACAGGCACACCTATCGCTGCACTTTGGTATTCGCCCAGGAGAAGATGACGCTACGGTCTATGACCTCCTGCTTGATGCTGATTCAAATGCCGCCGACGTGGCCATTGAAGTCGAGGAGGGCCTCGACATCATCCCTGCCGAAACTGACCTTGCGGCTGTTGAGGCGGACCTCGCAGCCCTTCCTGATAAACAAGATCGACTCCGCCGAGCACTTGCCGCCGCTGGTGATCAATGGGATGTAGTGCTCATCGACTGCCCGCCAAGCCTTGGCGTGCTCACCCTCAATGCCCTCGCCGCTTCAACCGAAGTATTCGTTCCGATGCAGGCCCACTTCCTTGCGCTGCAAGGCGTTGGAAAGCTACTTGAGACAGTTGGACTCGTGTGTGGCTCAGTCAATCCAGATCTCCGGGTCGCAGGCATTGTGCTGTGTATGCATGAATCACAAACGACACTTGCAAAAGAGGTTGTTGAAGACCTTGAGAACTTCCTAGAGAGTTGCCGCGAGCAGCCCGTCCCATGGAGCCAGTGCCGCGTCTTGTCACCACCAGTACGCCGCAACATCAAACTGGCAGAAGCCCCGTCGTTTGGGCAGTCCATTCTGGCCTACGACCCAACGAGCCGCGGCGCCCTTGACTATCTCGCGCTGGCCGAATCGGTCATACAGTTGTGGCGACCACCCACTACAGAAGTCGAAGTCAAAATCGACACCACGACTTCAGAAGGTGCTGATGCCATTGGATGATCGTCCCACCGCTTCGCCAACACTGGTTGGTCCCTGGCGGTGGTTCTTCGTGCTGTACTTCATTGCGCTCACTACGGGCACGCACTGGCAGCGCATCGAGCCACTCGGGCCCGAGCACACGCCGCCTGACAAACTCATGCACTTCCTCGCCTTTGGAATACTGGCCATCCTTCTTGAACGATCTCGTTTCCTACCACGTGCGTGGATGGGATTCGTGCTCATCGCGCTGTGGATTCCATTTGACGAGTGGACCCAAGACCTGGTGTCGCAGTGGAGAAACTGGTCACTTTCCGATGTCCTCGCTGGGCTTGAAGGATTGATTGCTGCAACACTGGTGACGGCAGCTTTAGTTCCGCAATCAA
>CAVOCO010000219.1:0-3567 GCA_963694215.1 Phycisphaerae bacterium | reverse complement strand
TTATTCGGACCGCATTGCCAAGAGTGTCGCTGGCATGGGCCAGTTCAAAGGCATGACGTGTGAAGGTGTGGATCGCATTCTTGGCGACCGGTCGCCTGCCTGGGTGTACGCGTCAGAGGGAAGCGGCGAACACGTGCCATCGGCCAAGCTTCGGTTGCTCTTGAAGAACTACAGACTGAGCGATGACATCGCCTTTCGATTCTCAGACCAGAACTGGTCAGAATGGCCACTCGACGCAAGGCGGTTTGCGGGCTGGGTCGACCAGATCAACGGCGATGGTCACCTCTGTAACCTATTCATGGACTACGAAACCTTTGGCGAACACCAGTGGGCAGATAGTGGCATCTTTGGATTCCTTGAGGCACTTCCTGCTGCGATATTCGATACAAATTCAGGCCAAAATGACTTTGTGACGGTGCGCGAGGCCATTGATCTGCACGACCCCGTAGATGTATACCGCGCGCCAGACCCAATTTCATGGGCCGACTCAGAGCGTGATCTCAGCGCTTGGCTTGGAAACGCCATGCAAGAAAATGCAGCGGCTGAGTTGTATCGTCTCGAAGGGCCAGTTCGTGAACGTCACGACGGCGGAGACGAGTGGATTCTTGAAGATTGGCGGAAGCTCACAACGTCTGATCACCTGTACTACATGTGTACAAAGTATTGGGCGGATGGCGATGTGCACAAGTACTTCAGTCCATACGACAGCCCATATGACGCGTACATCAACTTCATGAATGTTCTCGATAACATTCGCGTGCGATGCGGAGCCTGATGCTATGACAGCGACTATTGTCAGCAGTCGAACAATTGTCGGCATGGAAGTACATGTCGAGTTGGCCACCAAGACAAAGATGTTTTCGCGTTCACCCAATGTCGCGCACCCAGACAACTATGACGCGGCGCCAAACGCGTTGTGCGATCCAGTGTCACTTGGACTTCCAGGCGCACTGCCTACAATGAACCACGCGGCGATTGAAATGTCGATGCTTGTTGGCATGGCATTAGGGTGTCGGATACCAGACCGATGCAACTGGGATCGCAAAAACTACTTCTATCCAGATCTCCCCAAGGGATACCAGATCAGTCAGTTTGATCACCCGCTCTGCGCTGAGGGTGCCATCGATATTCCCCTAGCCGATGGCAGTACTGGGACGATTCGTATTACGCGTGCACACCTTGAAGAAGACACAGGAAAGTCTGGGCATGAACTTCCCGGTGGGGTTCCTGCCGCCGGCTCAGTCATTGACTACAACCGGTCCGGTACGCCGCTGCTTGAAATCGTGACTGATCCAGATATCACATGCGCGGATGATGCGGTCACGTTTGGTCGAGAGCTCCGCGCGATCTGCCGAGCTCTTGGTGTGACCGAGGGCATTATGCAGCGCGGCCATATGCGGTTTGAGCCAAACATTAATGTTGTCTTGACGCTTGATGATGGACGCGAAGTTGCAACGCCGATTGCTGAGATCAAGAATCTCAATTCATTCAAGGCGGTGCACGGTGCCATTGAGTATGAGGTCAAGCGGCAGGCCGCGCAGTGGCTCAAGGATGGGCTTGAAATGGGTCCAGGTGCCAAGTCAACACGGGGCTGGGATGATGCGAAGTTGAAGACTATCCTGCAGCGTTCCAAAGAGGACGCGCACGACTACAGATACTTCCCAGAGCCCGATCTTGTGCCACTTGAGGTCAGCGAATCCTGGCGGGAAGAAGTTCGGGCGCGTCTTCCGGAATTGCCGATGCATCGACGGTCCAGGTATGAATCACAGTGGGGGCTCTCGGCCAAAGACGCCGCTGCCCTTACGGAGGTTCCTGCAACCGCTGTCTACTTTGATGCCTGCGCGATCGCAGCCGTCGAAGCAACGGATTTGGATGAGGGCGCTGCAGCACGGGAAGCCGCCAAGTGGATTCTGAACGCTGCTGCGAAGTTAGCAAGGGAGCGTGGGGTCGAGCCACACGACGCCGGCATCACGCCTGAGCAGCTCGCGGGCATCATTGGACTTCGCGCAAGCGGCGATGTGGGCTCAAGCGCTGCGACTGAGTTGTTTGAAGCACTATGTGATAGCGATGACGATGCGCAATCTTTGGCCAAGTCAAGAAATCTATTGCAGGTCAGCGATGCTGGGGCGCTCGACGAATGGATCGACCAAGCGCTTGCCGATCAGCCACAGGCTGCCGAGGACTTCGCAGCAGGCAAAGATGCTGCAGCAGGTCGCATCATCGGGTGCGTTATGAAGGCAAGCGGCGGGGCAGCCGATGCTGGAATTGTTAGATCGAGGCTTGTTGAGCGACTGCGGGGCTGATTAGTTGGCTGTCACGGTTTCCATTGTGACCGCCTCGACTGGACGATCTCCAGCCACCGTTTCTGCTCCACCCATTGAGCGAACTGCGTCAATGCCATCAGTGACCTTGCCAAACGCGGTGTAACTACCATCGAGGTGAGGGCATGTTGCAAGGCAGATGAAGAATTGGCTGCCGGCCGAGTTCGGGTCTGCCGAGCGAGCCATTGACAGCACACCTTCTTCGTGCACATGGTCATTGAACTCTGCATCAACGCTCCATCCTGGCCCGCCGCTACCGGTGCCATCTGGGCATCCGCCCTGAATCATGAAGTCCTTGATAATTCGATGGAAGCCAAGCCCGTTATAGAACCCATCCTTTGCAAGCTTCTGGAAGTTAGCGACGTGCTTTGGCGCAACGTCATCCCAGAGCTCAATAGTGATGGTGCCATGGTTTGTGTCGATCGATGCAGTTGGGTATGTCATGGCTGGGATTGTACGTGCTTGGGGGAAATGGGTCAGTCCATGCCTTGGGGCCTAGACCACTTTTATCCCCGGCCGCCAGGTTCAAGGGAGGCGACCAGCTTTCCGGCTCTCCAGATTCGCACAGTTCCGTCGGATGAGCTGACGGTGAGCGCAACCGACTTGGTCGAATCTGTAATTCCAGCTGCTGCGGCATGGCGGGAGCCCAGGCCAGACTCGACCGGGTGCCGAGACGAGGCCATTACGCGGGTGCCAGCGGATTCAATGACACCATTACCGCGAATCAGAATGGCGCCATCGAGCTGGGCGAATTCTCGGATGGTTTCGGTCATGCGTTGATCGAGGATGTTGCGTTTCTTCTCTGGATAGCCCTGAAATGGATTCAGAATCATCTGTTCTGATCGGGAAAGCACTTCCAGTGTATCCCCAACAACCAACATCGCACCAATACGACGGCCCTCTCGACCATACGATCCGAGATGCAATGCTAATTCAAGCGTGCGTTGAAACACAGTCCGCTTGATGTGCTCATCGATTGATGGCTGATCGGTTGCGTGAAGCAACTCATATTCGCTTCCAAGATGCAAGACAACCAAGCTGTCTATGAGGCCGCGGAATGGACCAGTAAGAAACACAACAGTGTCTGAGAGGTCAAGCAATCGGCGAGATATGCCAACGAGTGCGGCGAGTTTGACTTGCCCCATTCGATCAAGTTCCACCTGTGGCACTTCTAAGACGCAATCGTCAGCAACACCAAGTTCTTCAACGCGGCGTTGGTCTTCTGGTCGCCGAGTAAGCAGCAACG
>CAVOCO010000218.1:0-3581 GCA_963694215.1 Phycisphaerae bacterium | reverse complement strand
ATCCAGCGGTAACTGACAGCGTGCCGGCGAGTGTGCCGCCAAAGTGCTGCCGAGCGCACTCGGCGAATGTCTCGTAGGTGCCTTGCAAAATGCCTTGGGTGCCGATGTAAATCCACGAGCCTGCCGTCATCTGCCCGTACATCATGAGGCCCTTGGCGGCGAGCTCATCAAAGTGCGTTTGCGTTGCCCAGTGGGGCACCAAGTTTGAATTGGCAATAATGACGCGGGGGCTGTCCTCGGTGGTCGTAATCACACCCACTGGCTTTCCGGACTGCACGAGCAGCGTTTCGTCAGCGGCCATCGACTGGAGTGATGCGATGATGGCATCGTAGGCTTCCCATGAGCGTGCAGCTTGCCCACGCCCGCCGTACACGATCAATTGATCGGGCAGTTCGGCCACTTCCGGATCAAGATTGTTCATGAGCATCCGCATTGCCGCCTCGGCCCCCCAAGACTTGCATGTCATGGAAGTGCCACGCGGAGCGTGGATCTTTCTGGATTGCGGTTCTACACTATGGCTCATCGTGGGGCACTCGGGAAAATGTGGATAATCGGGTAAGTCAGGGTAGCAGGGCAGAGTCGGTGATTCCATCTGCGATGGTTTCGATGTCATATGACGGTGGTCGATCGCCAGTAAGTGGTGGAACGAGCAAGCGAACTGCAGCATGAAGTCTTTCTACGCTGTCACCACTCTGAAGCGGGCGTTGGTGCTCGATCCCCTCTGCAGCCACCATTAACTCAATCGCGACAACCTGCGTGACCATGGTGACCGATTCACGTAGGTGACGCGCGGAGGTCGCGCCCATCGAGTTGTAGTCTTCGATGCCAGCTGAAGTCGGAACATTGCCAACGCTGGCGGGCGTGGCAAGCACCTGAAGTTCATTGCACAGCGCGGCCGCGGTGTACTGCGCAATCATCAGCCCGCTATGGAGGCCGGGGCATGAGCTGAGGTAGACCGGTACTGGGTTCTCGGTATCGCGTCCACTGAGCAGCCAGAACACACGCCGCTCAGAGATACCGGCGATATGGCACAGTGCAATCTTCGCAGTGTCAGCAGCGATTGCGAGGGGCATGCCATGAAAGTTTCCTCCACTGAGAATGACGTCTGGATCGCGAAAGACCAGTGGGTTGTCAGTTACGGCTCCAAGTTCATCGGACACGACTGAACGAACATGCGACAAGGTGTCGATCACAGCTCCAAGCACTTGTGGAATGCAGCGCAGGCAGTAAGGATCTTGTACACGTGGGTCGCCTTCGCGATGGTGCTCAAGAATCGTGCTCCCAGCTACATAAGAACGGACCAGTTCAGCGACGCGCTGCTGACCAGGTTGATTGCGAGCAGCATGAATACGAGCATCGAGGGGACCAGCGCTTCCGCGGCATGCATCGAGACTCATCGCGGCGGCGCCAATGGCGGTGTGCACAAGGACGTCCATGTCGTAACACGCAATAGCAAGTGTTCCCGCCATCAGGTGGGTGCCGTTAATCAGCGCCAGCCCTTCTTTGGCAGCAAGCGCGATACTGCTCACGCCAGTTTGCTGCAGTGCTTCGCTTGCAGGCATAGGTCCTTCATCGCCAAGCATGACTTCGCCCTCGCCAATCATCGCGAGCGCAGAATGAGCAAGTGGTGCGAGATCACCGGAGGCGCCCACTGATCCCTTGGATGGAACAATCGGCGTGATGTCAGCATTGAGTAACGAGATTAATGACTCGATGACAGCAACGCGCACGCCGCTGTGTCCACGTGCAAGGCTTCCACTAAGCAGAAGCATCATGGCACGAACAAGCTCGGCTTCAAGGGGTTCGCCCACGCCGGCCGCGTGAGAGCGGAGTAGATTGCGTTGAATCTCTGCTGTTTCGTTTGGCTCTACTCGGTGGCGAGAGAGCGATCCAAACCCGGTGTTGATGCCATAGACCGGGTCTACCCCATCGGCCGCGGCATCGATAATTGCTCGCCCAGCGGCGACTCTCGCAGCTGCGGCTGGGCAGAGAGAAACGGGGCGTCCACCACGAGCAACTTCTACCACTTCCTCAATCGCGAGTGGTCCACCGGTCAGTATCAGTTCAAACATGTGTGAATGGTAGTCATTCCGCGTCTGCTGCCGAGTGCTCAGTGGGCTGTTGCCATTACCATTGCCGCTATGTCTGCATTCTACCGTTGGGTCATTATTGTCTCTGGCTTCGTATTGACGGTCTTGGCCTACCAGGTGGCCTGGCCGTGGCTGCAATCAGGGGTCGGGGTGTATGGCCCCACAGCGCTTCAAGCTACACATCCTGCAGCGGCTGTTGTGGCAATACTTGCAGCCACCGTAGTGGCTGGGATTATCTGTATGACCATTGCCAAAATGATCAGTGGATTGACTGGGCTGGTTGTCCTCGGCGCAGCGCTCGGATGGGCTGGACTTGCCCTTTCTCCCATGCGGGATGTGCTGTATCACGGCTCGGCAAGTCTGGTGGCCGCAGATGGGTTCGCATGGGCGGTTGTTGTACTCGCCCTGAGCTGGATAACGCTGACGCAGTGTGGCCCGTGCAGGGATGTGCAGCCTGAACATGGGCATGATCCGACCGACCCGCTGTCCTCGCCAGAAGCGATCAAAATGCTCATTGCTGGGCTTGCTGCGCTTCCTGTGGTCTGGCTCGTTGCTCAAAGCGACTTTCGTGGGCAGACCCTCGCGGCCACCGTGCTTGGCGGAATCGCTGCTGGTCTTGTTGGCCGGCTGTGGTCACCAAATGTCCAGCCGGTGCTCTTGCCGGTTGGGGTTATGCTCAGTGGAACACTGGCTTGCTGGATTGCGGCCATGCTGCTGCCAGACGCTATAGACCGGGCTTACACCACTGGCGATGTGCCCAACCTGCTGCTGCCTACCCCGGTGGATTGGGCGGCAGGAGCGCTCTGCGGCGTGGGCATTGGGTTTCACTGGGCCACGGGATTTTTGCAGCATGACGAAACCACTGCCGCGACGTAGCGTGCCACGATAGAATGCGTGATTCCCGCTCAGGAGGCACGCTATAACTCATGGCACGTTTACACGAATACGAAGGAAAGCGGCTGCTCAAAGAACAGGGCATTGCTGTGCCTATGGGCCAAGCTGTCAAGACACCCGAAGATGCTGAGCGTGTTGCAGCCGAGATCGGCGGGGCCGTGGTACTCAAGGTGCAAGCATGGATCACCGGACGCAAGAGCAAGGGTGGCGTGTTATTTGCCGACACACCTGCTGAGGCTAAGGTTGCCGCTGAGCAGTTGCTCGATATGAGCTTTGGCAACTTCCCGGTCGAAGAACTGCTTGTTGAGCAACTCCTTGACATTACGCACGAACTGTTTGTTTCACTGACGATTGATGATGCGGCTCGCGCTCCCATGCTGTTACTCGATTGTGCAGGCGGGTCTGGCATCGAGGACCGAGCCGACGCGGTTGCTCGGCTGCCCATTGATGTCTCAACGGGCATCAATCGAAGTGACGTTGCAGCCGTGCTGGCTAGGTCGGAAATTCCGAGCCATGCACACGAGAAGGTCTGCGATGCGATCGAGGCAATTGTCACAACAGCGCGGGTCAATGAGGCCCGCTCATTTGAAGTAAATC
>CAVOCO010000217.1:0-3607 GCA_963694215.1 Phycisphaerae bacterium | reverse complement strand
CGGCAAGCAAGTCATCGCTTGACCAGCCGAGACATTCAAGGTGATCTTGTGCGACCTGGTCAAGCCAGCGGACGTACTCCACATTGGATACATGCTGCACCGCAATACTCGACGCTTCGGTGCCAGGCACGATGGTGCCGTGCCATGCCGCAGCCGGCGGAATCGAAACCGGCGTGTACGCGGGCGCCCGGCAGTTTGAAATGACGGTGCTTGTCATGTTCGCTCCGTGGCCATCGCGGCGGGGTCGATTGAACGCAGCCACGCCCACGAGTACAAGCCGGTGCGGTGACCATCAGTGAACGAAATCCGAATTGCATAGGCGCCAACACGTTCGATGGCGGTCGCTTCGAGCGATTCAATGGTTGAGCCGCCGCTTGGCATGACTGCAAGGGGGTTGGTCGAGAGTGTTTCTCGAAGCTGCCGAGCCGCAGCGCAGGGCGACCATCGACGAAGGTGCCCAATGGGGTACTGCGATGTGCTGCCATCTGGCCATGTGACGTCCAGCCCGTTTATGCGATCGAGGTGGAGATGAGTCGGGGTATCCATGTGCAGGAGGGTACCGATCATGGGTGGGTGTATCATGTCTTGGCAGCATGATTTCGCCCCGGACGCCGGAAGACACCGGTCCCCCGGACCCCTGGGCCCCCGGAGATGGTGATGGAGATGACCGAAGACATGAGCATGGCAGAAACAGCCGATCGGCTGATTGCAGCGATGGACCGAACTGGGTGCAATGCTTGCGTCGGCCTCGACCCTGTGCTCGAGAAACTGCCAGCGGCGATCGACCGCACTGAGCCTGCGGAGGCCATTCGAGCATTCTCGCTTGGTGTCTTGGAATCGGTAGCCGAGATCGTGGCGTGCCTCAAGATTCAATCTGCCTGCTATGAACGATATGGGGCAGCTGGCATCGGTGTTCTTGACGAAGTGCTCGCCGCCGCTGAATCATTCAAACTACCTGTCATTCTTGATGCCAAGCGTGGTGATATTGGAATCAGCGCCGCTCACTATGCGGCCGCAGCCTTCGAGCGGCCATCGCCGCCGAGTTGGTTGACTGTGAATGGCTATCTCGGCAGCGAAACCCTTGAGCCCTACCTCGAACACGGCGGCATCTTTGTGCTTGTTCGCACGTCAAACCAAGGCTCAGCTGAGCTTCAGAGTCTTCGTCTTGAAGATGGGCGATCTGTTTCAGATGCCATGGCGGACATGGTGGCAAAGATGGCCGCCCCGCGGCGAAACACAGCAGGCTGGAGTGATGTTGGGGCAGTGGTGGGGGCGACCCATCCGGCAGAGGCAGAGCAACTTCGTGGTCGTATGCCTGGCGTCGTTCTTTTGGTTCCTGGTATCGGGGCCCAAGGGGGGAGCGTGGCAGACTGCAAGCCGTTGTGCGGAGCAGATGGACACGGCGCGATCTTGACCGCAAGCAGGTCGGTTATTTACGCCACAGCTGCGAGCGGACAGTCATGGACCGATGCAGTTTCTGCTGCAGCGACTGCGCTTGCGCACGAAACCGGCACGATCGCGGGGCTACGCTGATGGCAATCAAACCGACATGGCTTGGCTGGAAAGAAATCATCGTCGTGACGCTCTTTGTGCTGGTCTTGTTGCTTCCGCTCATCTTTGAGAGCGAGGGCTCAGTGGGTACATATGGCGAGCGGCAGTTGGTCATTGTGACGCCACACAACGAGCAGATTCGATCAGAGTTCGAACATGGATTTGAAACGTGGCACCGGCGTGTGCACGGCGAGTCAGTGGACCTAGTGTGGAGTGTGCCCGGTGGCACAAGCGAGATTCGCCGCATGTTGATCGCCCAGTGGACTGCAGCGCTCGAGCAGGGCCATCAGCCGGGCGGCGATGCAGATATTGTCTTTGGCGGTGGTTCGTACGAGCACAGCAAGCTGAAGCAAGGTGTATCTCAACGCATACATAATCTCTCACCAGGTGAACGAGACGAGTGGCTTGCCCGAATTGGTGTTGGTGATATCGCTGCGGCTATTGAGGCTGGGCAGGTTGACGTGGGCGTTGTGCATGTTGAGCTTGAACCAACCGCTGCGGGCGTATGGACTATTACAGCATCGGCTGGCATCAGCGACGTACCGCCCATGGATACCTCGCAGTTGCCGGCCTTGTATGGCCGCGAATCAGTTGCCGGGACCAATCTGTGGGACCCTGACTATCGCTGGTTTGGAACAGCGCTTTCTAGCTTTGGAATCGTCGCCAACAGCGACGAACTGGCCGCTCGCGGCCTTGACCTGCCAGACTCATGGGTGGATCTTGCCGACCCTCGACTCGAGTCTGCGGTGTCGATGGTCAATCCAGCACAGTCTGGCTCAGTGACGACCGCCTTTGAGACCATCCTGAAACGACTGGGGTGGAAGAAAGGCTGGCAGATCCTGCGCCGCGCCGCCGCGAATGCGCGCACCTTCTCAGCGTCGTCGCTGCGTGGCCCGACCGATGTGGCCGCAGGCGATGCGGCCATGGGTGTGTGCATTGACTTCTTTGGGCGGTACCAACAGCAGGCACTTGCCGATCACGGCGCGGCTGGCCGCTTAATTTATATTGACCCGCCGGGCGAGACGACGCTCGATCCCGATCCAATCTCGATGCTGGCGAACCCGCCTGATGCTGAACTTGCAGCGCGGTTTATTGAATACACCTTGTCCGAGGATGGGCAAGCCTTGTGGCAATTTGCTCCAGCTGATCGCGACCCGGGTGAACTTGGCCCACGCCGGTTCGCACTTCGGCGATTGCCTGTCCGTGATTCGATGTACCGCAATCACTTTGAGCACTTTGTAGATCAGGTCGATCCATTTACGAACGCAGCCGTTCCTGAGCATCAAGATCGCGCCATGCGAGCGTTTATTGCGCCGCTCATGCAGGCGATGGCGATGGATGAGCGGTCACGGCTTCGGGCAGCGTGGAAAGCCATTATTTCGCATCCGAGTTATCCGAAAGACTTTGGTGGAATCGTATCTGCCGAGGATGTTGATGATGCTCAGCTTGCAACCATGCTTGAGCACTTTGATGCCATGCCAGAGATCACAGACCCAGATGGGATCGTGTGGACGCTCAATATGCCCGAGGGGCGAAATGCGGTAAAAAGTGGTTGGCTCCGTGGCGGGTGGTCAGGTCGTGGGTTGTGGGATGAACGATCGGATCCAAGCTCGGCATTTCGCCGTCACGCTGGCGGCTTCTATCGCAACCAATTCGATCAGGTTGTTGCAGGAAGCAGTGCACAGTGAACATCACAGTTTTGTCTATTGGCGATGAACTGCTCGGCGGCCGAATTACTGACACAAACGCTGCGTGGATTTCAAGCGAGGTCGCGCAAGTTGGCAGCGTCGTGATCGAACGCGGCACGGTGGGCGATGAGCGAACCAAGATCGCCGAAGCGTTGAATCGGCTAACTACGGACGCTGATCTGCTAGTCACAACCGGTGGACTTGGCCCCACAACTGATGACATCACCCGGTGGGCAGCAGCTGACTTGATTGATGGTGGCCGGGTCGTAGATGACGCTGCAGCCCTGGCAGATGTGCAGGCTTGGTGTGACAGGGTTGGCTTGCCAGTATCGGAGTCTCGGTCCATGGTTGCCAAGCGGCCGCCATCT
>CAVOCO010000216.1:0-3607 GCA_963694215.1 Phycisphaerae bacterium | reverse complement strand
GCCGATCGATCATGTGGTTGGGGGCTCGTCCGAAGCATCTTGTTGGGTGTCGGTCCGAAGTACGGTGTGGAATCCAAGAAACCCTTCGTGGCGACCCGGTTCCTCATCCTCGGCGATTTCCGCCTCGGCGCGTGCTTGTTCAAGAATGTCTTGGATTGCTGCGATCTGTCCGCCATCAAGTGGCATGGACACAATGCGGTCACTGCGAACCCCTGGAACGAGTGTGGTGATGGCCGCAACGGCGTCATCATCATTGAGCGCTGCCAAGACGTGCTCACCGACCTGCCGCTCGATGCTGCTGATCATTGTGACGTGGTGAGGCGTGGTGTTCTCATTCGGGGTGTCGGGTGTTTCAGCGTCGGTCATTGAAGTGTCTCCTGTGCATAGGCCTTTGCTGCAGCAAGGGCGTCTGGAAGTTTCTCAGGTTGTTTTCCGCCAGCTTGTGCTGCGTCTGGCCGGCCGCCTCCACCCCCGCCGCAAGCCTGCGCTGCAACGCGGACCCAGTCACCGGCTTTGAGTCCACTGGCGATGTGGGGTTTGGGGACACGCGCCACGATGATAACTTTGCCAGCGTCCTCAACTGTGCAGGCGAGGAGGCACGCCGCCTCAGGTGCAGCGCCACGGATGGCATCCATGCCAGCAAGCAACGCGTCGCGATCGCTTGTAGTGAGTTCGCCAATGATGACATCACCGGTGTTGGCATCGGCGAGTGCTTGTGCTTCGATGATTGCAACATCGCGGGATTCTCCAGCAGCCGCCTTGCGAAGTTTCTTTGTCAACTCACGAAGAGTGGCAAGCGAATGCTCGGCGTGGCGGCGATGGAGCAGTCCGAGATCAGCTGCGGCGATGTCACGTGCAATGAGGTCAACGGCATCGGGGAGTGCAGCAGGGTCGAGTGAGGCAATTGCATTGAGGCGATCAAGAATGACCACGCCTGCGAGGCTCGCCTTTGCAGCCTCTGCGCCAGTGGCGGCCATGAAGCGGCGAATGCCTGCAGCAAGGCTTGATTCTTGCATGATGACGAAGTCACCAATCTCGCTGGTATTTCCCGTGTGTGTGCCGCCACAGAACTCCGTGGATAGCGTGGCCCATGTATCGGCCTGGGGTGTTGCGGCGAGGTCGGCTACTGCAGCGCCCACGCACACGACACGTACGGGGTCTGGATACCGTTCGCCAAAGATCGCTCGGACACCATTAACACCTTGGGCGACATCAAGCGAGAGCTCGGCGGCGTCGACGGGGAGCCCGGCGGTTATGTTGGCTCGCACAGCATTTTCGATGGACGCGAGTTGTTCGGTTGTTGGTGCGTCATGCGCTGCATAATCGAATCGCAATCGATCGGGGGCGACAAGTGACCCGCGTTGATCGCAGTGCTCGCCAACTATCGATCGCAGGGCGTTATTAAGCAGGTGCGTTGCCGTGTGGTTTGACTTAATGGAGGAATGCCGCGTCGCCTCAACCCGTGTATCCACCGCATCGCCAGTACGAAGTTTTCCGCTCTTGATTTGGCCGATATGCAGCACCCACTGGCCGGAGCGGGTGGTGTTCTCGACTGTGAAAATAGCGTTGCCGGGCGTGTCGCCCTCTGCTTCGGTAATCAAGCGGCCGGTGTCTCCAACCTGTCCGCCTTGTTCGGCGTAGAAGGTTGTGCGGTCAAGAACGACAGCGACCCGCTGCGTAGCGGGGACGTGGTCCACGAGATCCTTGCCATTCCAAATCCCACGCACGTGACCGATACACATTGATCGTTCGTATTTGGGCGCGTCGTCTGTGCCGTGACCACCGAGTTGCTCGAGAGCGGCAATCACTTCTGGCGGTAATGCTCGAACGAGATCTGCGCCGGTCTCCTCACCTCGCGACTTCTCCCGGGCCGTTTCCATGGCGGCTTCATAGTCATCACGATTAAGCGTGATGCCGTGCTCTTCTGCCATTTGTGCGGTGAGATCGATTGGAAAGCCAAACGTGTCATGGAGCAAGAACGCTTGCTCGCCAGAGATGCATCCGTCACCACTCTTGGCACTGGCCGCAGCGTCTGCAAAGAGCGCGAGTCCACGATCGAGTGTATTGAGGAACGCCTCTTCTTCTCGTTTGATAATTGCAGCGACCTCGCCTTGCGACGTTGTGAGCTCTGGGAAGGCGACCCCAAGCGACTCTACGACAGCAGGGACGAGTGTGCATAACAGTGGTTGCTCAGCGCCAAGTGCTTGTCGCGCCAATCGAACACCTCGCCGCAGAATGCGACGCAGCACGTAGCCGCGTCCGTCTGGGCCAGGCAATGCTCCGTCCGTCATCGCTACAACGAGGCAGCGAATGTGATCGGCAATGACGCGATACGCCATATCAACCGCGCTGTCCATGCTGCCCGCATAGGCCGGCACACCAGTGTTTGTTCTGATGGCCTCGAAGATTGGAGCCCATAGATCGGTGTCGTAGTTACTGCGTTTGTCTTGGAGCACTCTAACAATGCGTTCGAGTCCCATGCCGGTGTCGACATGCCTCGCTGGGAGTGGGACAAGCGTGCCATCTTCTCGTCGATTGAATTGGATGAACACAAGGTTCCACACTTCAATTACGTCGGCGTGGTCGAGGTTGACCAATGGGCCACCCGAGCCATCGGGTGTGGAGTCAAAGTGAATCTCACTACACGGCCCACACGGGCCCGACGCGCCCATTTCCCAGAAGTTGTCCTTCTTGCCCCATCGGCTGATGTGGGTTGGATCAATATCAGTTCGTTCGAGCCACAGGTTTTCGGTTTCTGTGTCTGGTTCAAGCCCTTCTGTTTCGTCCCCAGCGAAGACGGACACATAGAGGCGATCCTTGGGCAGGCCCCACACCTCAGTCAGCAGTTGCCACGCCCATTCGATAGCTTCTGCCTTGAAATAGTCCCCAAAAGACCAGTTGCCGAGCATTTCGAAAAAGGTGTGATGCCACGTGTCGCGGCCAACATCTTCGAGGTCATTGTGTTTGCCACCGGCTCTGATGCATTTCTGCGTATCGACCGCCCGGGCCCACGGGCGGGTGCCTGTGCCAAGGAAGACGTCCTTGAACTGGTTCATGCCAGCGTTCGTGAAGAGCAGAGTTGGGTCATCATGGGGCACAACCGGGGCGCTTGGGACGATGGTGTGTCCGACCTTGTCCTGGAAGAAGTCCAAGAAGGATTGGCGAATGGCCGCAGCGGTCATAGGGGTGGTGCTGGTCTGGTTCATTGTGGAATCTATTGGCCTATGGATTGGGTTGAGCCTCGTAGTGTAGATGCCTGCTGTGAGGGGCGGCTATCCTGCGGGCCAATCAACGGAGCAAAGTCATGACCCGGATCCCATTGGTGGGCGGCAACTGGAAGATGCATTTAGACAGGCAGGGGGCGGCGGCCCTTGCGAGCGATATTTCTCGCGGCCAGAGCAGTATTGAAGGCGCAGTTGAATTGGTCATTTTTCCGCCTCATCCGTATCTGAGCGTGGTGTCAGAAGCAATCGCTGCTACCGGTGTGCAGCTTGGCGGTCAAGATGTTTCGGATGAGCCCTCAGGGCCGTGTACCGGCCAGGTATCCGCATCAATGTTGGTCGATTGTGGCTGCTCAGTAACTATTATCGGACACTCTGAGCGTCGG
>CAVOCO010000215.1:0-3612 GCA_963694215.1 Phycisphaerae bacterium | reverse complement strand
TGTTTGGCGGACTCGTGCTCATCGTTCTTGCTGTGAGAATTGGCGATGATGCGTGGCCACAGGATTTGCCACATTTGCCATGGCAAGTGTGGGTGAGTACGGCAGCCATACTTGGTGTCAGCATTGCCTTTGCTGAAGCAGTGGCTGCCTCCCGCCGAGCATCCGATGTTGGCATTCGGATTGCTCTTGCTACGGCTGCAATTATGGTGGCGGTGTTTACAGGCATGCAGGCGTGGGCGTGGCTTGACTGGTATGAGCAGATGCCAGCAATTGAATCGGTCACCCAGGAACACCGGATTGGCATTATGTCCTTCTGGATCTTTACGACTTTCCACGTGGCGCATGTGCTGGGCGGGCTCATCCCGCTTGGAATGATTGGGTGGTACGCCGTGTTTCGGACGTGGACGGCATCTCGCCACGGTCTTCTTCATCACACCGCGGTGTATTGGCACTTCCTCGATGTGGTGTGGATTGTGCTGCTCGTGACGATGCTTGTCGTGTTGTGAACCCAGTTTGCTCGAACTGAGCCGCTAATGGCACGGGCCAAAGACGCCCACTATGAACAACAGATCATTGACGTTGACAACACCATCATCAGTCATGTCAGCTGGGCAGCCTTGGCAGTCGCCCCAAGCATCAAGAACAGCGAGTATCTCATTAGTGCCAACTTGCCCGTCGCCATCGAGATCGCCCGGGCATGGCTGATTTGAGCAATCCACCGAGGTAATTTGGATGTTGTCGATGGCCGCTTCGACTCTGCTGGTTTGCCCAAGGTCTTGGGCGATAAATCGGATGCGGAACGCGTCATTCGGCGTGAATCCAGAGAGTGAGGCGAGTGATTGCTGTGTGGTGAACCAGACCCCGTCAGTGTCGGGCCCAGTCGGACCAACTTGATAGAGCGTTCGCCACGATGTGCCGTCATCATCAGACACTTGCACGTCTAGCGTGTCATCTTCCCCATTGCCATTGTTCTGCTTGTTGCGATACCAATAGCAGTAGCCCACGTGCGTGGCATTGGTGGCATCAATTCGGGCTGAGGTCAGAATAGTTTGGCCTTCGTCGACGTCACTTTGCCCGGTTGCGTTGTCAGTGAGCCAGCACCACCCTGTGGTGTCATCGCAGTCGGTTTGCGGTCGGTTGTTGCCGCCATATGGAATGCCACGTTCCCACTGGCCGTCAGTGGCGTCGCCAGTGACGCCCCACCCGGTGTCAGTCGAGGAGTCGTCATACCACGTGAGTTCTGGATCTGACCATGCGGACAATGCCGTAAAGGCTTCGTCTGGTGCGCCTGCAGGGACAAAGACATTGGCGTTCTCCATCGTCTTAATCCACAGGTAGTAGTCGACATCTTGTCCGCACGGTGTGTCTGGGAAGTATCCAAGGTATGAATCGCCGCCGAGGCTGCTCAATGGATGAATTGAAGTGACACTATCGACACGCACCATCAATTTTGCTGTGTCCGGTTGGTATGCGCCAAGCAAGTCGGCAATTTCTACAGAAAGCGTCGTTGACCCGTCAGGCGCAACGTGAGTCGGCAGGCCATCAGGGAAGGACACATCGAGCCAGGCAATCGGCGGCACGTCAATTCCGTGGGCACCAAATCCAATCGCAATCGCGTTGTAGTGGGGGGATCCATTTGAGATATCGCCATCGTCGTCATCAAGCGTGACGAAGTCGATGGCAATGGCCTCATCGATGGCTGTCCCGGTGTGTAGCAAGATGCTGTTGATCGTGAGATCTCGGATGACGTCGTCAGCACTAAGCGGATGTGAAGCACGAAGCGCTTCCCATGTGTCCCACACACACCCCGAAATGAGTTGTCCGCACGAGTGAACTCCACCCCCGCACGTTGAGCAACTTGTTGCGGAGTATTGACACGAGTTGTCGGCGTCGCGGATACCACTGACGCAGTTCCCGGCGAAGAATCCTGGTGCCATCACGGTGTCATTGGTCATAAGAAGTGCGATGCAGTCGGCCATCCCCTCGCCGTACTCGCCCTGGCCAGAATCAGCCTCAGAGACAAGGTGGTGTCCATATTCGTGGTAGACGACGTGGCCGAATGCCGTGTTGTTGCAGCCGCCTCCAGCCTGAAAGAAGTTAATGGACGAGTAGTCGTAGTACGCGTTGCATGTGTCGGCGAGATTGACATTGACTGGGAACTGCGATTCAGTCCCAATCGTTGGGTAGTCTGGATTGACCGACAACGTGAAGTTCCGCACGGCGTTGGCATCTCGAAAGGCGACAGATTGTGCCATGTCGAGCTCAAATTCGATTTCATTATGCAGTATCTGCAGATTGTCTCCGTCATTTGCCTCCGCTGTGACAACAGCATTGGTTCCGGCGTCGTTGTTGACAACGAACCATGGCCCGCGGAGTTCGCTCGTGACAGTGACTGGTCCTGTTTGCGTCGAACTGAATGCGCCGTTTGCGTCGGTGGTGAGCGTTTCGGTTCCTATCGTGACATAGGCCTGCGCAAGCGGATCAGTCACGGTGACATCACACTCCCAGGCGCTCCAGCCATCATTGACGCGTGCCTCGACGACACCGCTGATATCAGTGAGTGCCATGGCTGCAATGTGTGATGGGCTTGGGCTGCAGTGCAAGATTCGATCTTCGTCATACAAGACGCCGCCAGATGTTGCATCGATAACGAGGCGGTGCTTTGCGTAGTCTGCTTCGCCGGATTGCCCGCGTGTTGCCGTGAAGACGATCGCGAGCCGGGGTGGCATGGCGTCGGTTCCAGTGCCAGCAAATACGACCAGCTGAGCTGCTTCTTCGATGAGGGCGCGAGGACCAAGCATGTGCAGCGCCGCCCTCGCAATTAATGTCTCGCGTGACTGGATCGAGGGTACGGAAGTGGGGGCCCAGTCACCGAGCGACCGAAGATCAGCGGCGGCCAGCACAAGTTCATGGTCGGAGGTATTGCCAATGAGAAGCCGCAGTGATGCGTCGAATACTTGCACGCCAGCATGGTGTTGCGTGAAGAGCACACGGGTGAAGCGAGGCGTGCCTGTGCTTCGGTCAAACATGAGGCCGACTGCTTTTGAATCAGACACCAAGTCAGTCGCTTTGACACCCCAGACGTCCGCATGGGCGGCGACAAACATGCTGGCGGAGTCGGTCGCTGTGCGGCCCGTGCTCAGTACATCGCCGTAGAGCCGGTCAAGTCTTCCATCTTGGGCGTGATGCGCCCGCAGGCCTGGAGCGGTTAATTTGAGCTCCATTATCGCGGTGTCCGGAGTTGCAGTCGCTGCAGTGATGGCGATAGCCAGTACGGTCAACATGGTTGGGTCTTCCTCTCTCTCGCGTACATTTCGGCAAAATAGCGCCTAAATAGGTACGCCCAGAACACCCTACTCCACCCAGTTCAAAGAGCTCCCCCGAAAGTCACTGATTCTCAGTATCCAGCTCCAACGCATGTAGGGCGTGGAAGAGACTGTGCCGTACGTCGTGACCTGGCGGTGGGGCCGCAATTTCGAGCCGAGGGGGCATGGCTGCGGCTGAGAGGCCAAGTGGTCCGATGTCCACTTGCTCCTGCTCGGTGAGATGCGAGTTGAGCAGCATGACCTGATTGGTGCTGGTTGTCAGCAGCACCATGGGCTCCTTGGCTGC
>CAVOCO010000214.1:0-3620 GCA_963694215.1 Phycisphaerae bacterium | reverse complement strand
GGAGCACCCACTTGGAGGCCACAGTTTTGCGACCTCGCCCCCTGTTGGACCCATCCGATGCGCGAGCGAGTATGAACCGATGGCCGGTATTTTGATGGCGTGGGAAGGCGGCAGTTCGTACACCAATATTATTGTTCAAATGGCCGTGTTGATTACGACGATTGGATCGGCCGATGTGTTTATTGCGTGCGACAGCACGAGCGAAGCCAATACAGTCAACTCAACGTTAAGTTCGAATGGCGCGGATATGAGCCGTGTCCGCACTGTTGTCAGAAGTACCGATACGGTTTGGATTCGTGACTACGGCCCGCGATATATCTTCGAAGGCGACTGCCGCGCGATTGTTGATCACATTTACAATCGACCACGACCCAATGATGACAACTACTCTTCATACTTCAAGAACACGGTGGGACATGCCTATTACGAGCACAATCTCGTGCACGGCGGGGGCAACTATCAATTGAATTCAACGGGCGTATCAGCCGCCACTGAACTGATCCTCAATGAAAATCCAGGGATGAGCCAGACGCAGATTGTCGATATTTGGCGGGACTACCAAAATGTAGAAACGTATATCCACGACGCGTTCCCAACTTCAGTTGATTCGACGCAGCACATTGACATGTGGATGCAGATCATTGGTGACACTGAAATCATTATTAGTGATTGGCCTCAAAGCGCGGGCAGCACGCAAGACCAGATTTGCGATGGCGCTGCGGTGTACTACGCGTCGCTTGGGTGGACCGTTCACCGTACCCCCGCCTTTGACAGCGGGTGGGCTCACTTCACCTATACAAACATGGTGCTGTGTAACGGGCTCGTGCTTCTTCCAAAGTACGATGACATCTCCAATACCTATGACAATCAAGCACTTGCAACCGTGCAGGCGGCGATGCCAGATCGCCAGGTCGTACAGATCACCTGTGACGATCTCGCGTACTCCGCTGGCGTCATGCACTGCATCTGCATGCACCTTCCCGCCCACTCAGGCGGGGTGAACCCCACGACGTGCGTCCGCTCACCGCTTGGTGGGACATACGAACCAAACGATTCAATCAGTGTGCAGTGGATTTCGGATGACGATGATTTTGATGTTGTCGATGTCGATATCCAGTTCTCGCACAACGGCGGTCAAACATGGGAAACCATCGAGTCCGGCACAGCTGACGATGGGTTGTATTCCGTCTCGGCGCCTGATGTGTCAACATCGAGCGGCTTGATTCGTGTCCTCGCTCGTGATGCCGATGGCAATCTTGGTGGAAATGTGAGCGGAGTATTTGACATTATTGGCACGAGCGTCCCAGGGGACGTCAATGGCGATGGGCAAGTCGATGTCAACGACGTTCTCCAGCTTGTGTCGAGTTGGGGGCCGTGCGGTGTGCCGTGCCCTAGCGACGTGAATGGCGACGGCCAAGTGGGCGTCGACGACGTGCTCTTGGTTCTTGGGTACTACGGAAACTAATACCGCTGCGAACTATTCGAGAATTTCGATTATCTCAAACGTGCGTTCACCGCGGGGAAGATCGACGCAGATTGTCTCGCCAACCTTCGCCTTGAACAATGACTGTCCAAGGTTGGACCCACTTGTCACTTCCACATACTCCATGTCGAACCGCCCGGAGGATTCGCCAACAAGTTTGTAGAGTTCGTCTTCGTTGGTGGCGACGTCTCGAAGTTTGACAGTATTGCCAATAAACACCAGTCCGTCGGGTGTACTCGAGTTGTCGGTCACCACTGCCGTGGCAAGTTTCTCGCGTATCAGTTCAATCTTGGCCTGATTCATGGCTTTGTCTTCACGGGCGGCGTGGTACTCGGCGTTCTCCTTGAGGTCGCCCATTTCGCGGGCGGTGGCAATACGCTGAGTAATTACTGAATCGGAAGCAAGTCGCTTGGCGAGTTCGGTCTCGAGCCGAAGCTTGTCGTCGTCGGTGATGTATTCCATCGTTGAGAGGCTCCGTCGCGGTGGATAAAAATGATCGTCCCGGCTCGGGCCAGGACGTCAGATAGCGATGTTCGCGGGGATTGGCCGCTGCGTCAACCCGAGTTGTCAGAATCTTTGTTTGCAGGCTCTTGAGACGGATTATGGTCGGATGGCGTGATCGGAATCGGCCTGCCATTCACCGTGACGCGTAGGTCTTCTGCAGCAGCGCTCCTCGGAACCTCGACGCAAATCTTGTACGCATCGCTTTCAATTTGCATGGATGCAGCTTCGCCTCGGCGGAACAGAATGGTCGGTGAGGCGATGGTTTCGGAATCTCCCTCTGGCATTCTGTGTCGCTCGATTTTCAATGTGAGGCGGACGAGATCATCGCCTTCATTGATCTGCTGCGTGGTGCACCGCCAGGTGGCAGAGGGGGCGCAACTGCAGAGGATCAGCAGTACAAGACCAAAGAACGCAATGTGTCGTGTCATCATGAATGCAGCATAGAGCAGCTAGCCATGCCAGAACGGTCGATTGTCGAGTGCTCGGTGGTTGATGGCATTTTGAGGTGCTGGACAGACCTGTACACAGACGCCGCAGCCAGTACAGGCCTCAGGCGAGATAGCGGGACGGTTTGCCTCGTCCAGAGAGATGGCCCCCTCTACCGGACATTGGTCGACACAGAGCGTGCATGGCTGGCCCTGCCATGCAAGGCAGGAGAGCTTGTCAACCTGCGCGTCGGCCATCTTGAGTGGAAGCTCGTCACGCAGTACCCCGGGCTCGCAGGCCGTAATGCATGGTGTATCGGTACACATCACACAGGCCTGTCGTATTGGATCAATGAATGGTGTGCCAGCTCGTTTCTCGCCTGCTTCGGAGGGCGCCCATCGGATGGCTTGTGGTGGACAGGCAGTGATGCACTCTCCGCACCGTGTACATGAAGCAAGGAATTGACCTTCAGCGACAGCGCCGGGTGGGCGTTGGAGCAGCGAGAGTGAAATATCCTGCTTGGCGACGGCCCGCCCCGCAGCAGCTCCTCGCGCCGCTGCGTCACGAATCGGCTTGAAGATCTTGCCACGAAAGAGCTCGCGGCGGCTGAGTTTTGGATCATCGGCCATGAGCCCTATGGTAGAGGGGCTCAGTGGCTGCTACGCGCATGTCCATAAGGGGATTTGAGGATTGACTGCAACGCCAAGCATGTCATACTGGGTTGTGCGGGAACACCGTCAAGGAGCTTGAGATGAACAATGCGTACGTTGTACTGACAAGTCTCGCTGTGTGTGCTGGAAACGTTTCGGCGTTTGATGCGGCCCAGGCCGAATACGCGCGGTTCGATTCGATCAGTGTGATGCGGGTCGTCCTGTCGCCTTCTCTTGGCACTTCGACTGTTCATTCTCTTCGCGGTGCTTGCCAGCCTGAAGTGGCGACGCTGACCGATTCAGATTTTGGGCCTGGCCAATACACTATTCAGGCTGGATTTGCGCAAGGTGAGGCTGCCGCGGCTGCGTGGACACTGCCGTTTGATCGATTTCCGCTTCGCTTTGATTCGGCAGAGATGTTGTTCGCAACATCGGGCGCAACACAGTCGACTACGACTGAATGGGGCGTGGAGATCTGGCAGGGGACGCCTGGGAACGGCATGTTGGTTCAGTCGTTCCAGTCGGATGATCTCATTCTGCCACATCTCACCATGCCA